>NZ_BAAGZM010000116.1:0-9625 GCF_054778495.1 Hymenobacter agri | reverse complement strand
CGGCCTCGACCTGCCCAATGGCAGCCTGCTGCTCATGCGGGGGCCCACGCAGCAGCACTGGCAGCACGCGCTGCCCAAAACGGCCCGCCCGGTAGGGCCGCGTCTCAACCTCACGTTTCGGTGGGTAGGGCCGGGCTAATATCGGATGCCGGGATGCCCGCCCAGCCGGGGGCAGCCGACTTCGCCCACCTCGTAGTCGCCCACCCGTAGCACGCGGCGGCGGTCGGTTTCGGACGTGGGCAGTGCGGGCCCGGCCGCCGGAGACTCTTCGGCCGAAAAACTATCGGCCGCTACGAGCAGCGGCTTGGGGCAGCGAATGCGGGGGGCAGGCATGAGCAGGCAGGAAAGGCGGCGGTGGGAAACGCCAACAACCCAACCCCGGACGGCCCGGCGGCACCAGCCCTCGTTCAAGGAGCATACCAGTTTTATCGAATGGTGCTGCTTATTATTTTGATGAGTTGTGCGTTAGCGTTCAGCTTCGTAAAGTAAAAAGCCCCGCTCACTGGCTGAGCGGGGCTTTTTGGCAGTGGTAGCGACGGGCTTATTTAATGTCGAACAGCAGGCCGAAGTAGCCGAGGCGGCCGTAGCTGGGCGCGCCATACACTTGGTAGTTCTGCGCGTCGAACAGGTTCGTGACGCCCGCCTGCGCCGTGAGGTGCAGCGGCTTGATGAGGTAGCCCAGCTGCGCATCGACGGTGTGCGTGGTGGGCACGGTGCCGGTGGCAAACGTCGACTCGTAGAGGAAGCTTTCGGCCCAGCGGTAGTTCACGTTGTAGCTCAGCGTGCGGTTCAGGGCCTGGCCATCGAGGCCGAGGTTGAACTTGTGCTTGGGCGTGTTGAAGAACGACTGCGTGCCGGCCTTAAAGTCTTTCGTGATGAGGTTGTTGTAGCTATAGTTGCCGCTCACCGTCAGGGCCGGGGCGAAGGCGTAGCTCAGCGTGAGGCCGGCGCCCTGGCTTTGCACGCGCTGGTCCACGTTGGCCGCAATCTGAATCACGCGGGTGTTGTTGGCCGTGCCATTCTGCAGTACCGGGCTCTGGAAGCGCACGCTGGCGCCGGTGGCAAGTTGCGTAGCAGTAGGGCGGCTGCCATCTACGTTGCCAATGAAGTTCTGGGTGGCAATGAAGTTGTTATACACGTTGTAGAAATAATCTACGTCGACGTACAGCTTCTTGGCAATCTGGGCGCGGTAGCCAAATTCTGCGCTGTTCACTTCTTCGAGCTTCAGGGCCGGGGCGCTGTATTCGTAGGTGGCCAGGTCGGCGGCGCGGGTGGGGGCCAGAATGGTGGGGTCGGTAGTGAGGCGGGCACCCAGCGAGGGCAGGTAGCCCTGGTAGCCGCCGCGCACGTTGCCCAGCAGCAGGGCACGGCCCACGTCGAGCTTGATGTACTGGTCGTTCTGGGTAGGCGCGCGGAAGGCGCGGCTGTAGCTCACGCGGAAGTTCTGCAGCTTGTCGGCTCCGAGCGAATACACGGCCGAAGCCCGGGGCGAAAACGCCGTGCCGAAGTTCTTGAAGTTGTCGATACGGCCGGCGGCGGCCAGCTTCAGGTGGTCGTCGAGCAAGGTCTTAGTAGCCTGAGCGTAAGCGCCGTACTCGTAGTTTTTGATGCGGTCGCCGTCCTTGGTGTCCTCAAACAGGCTGCCGTCGGAGCCCAGCAGAAACTGGCGGTACGCGGCACCCACCGTCAGGTCGGCAAAGTCGTTTTTGAACGTGTACTGGCCGCTGCCCTCGTTCATAATCGAGCGGATAATGAGGCGCGCGCCCTGGCCCGGCGTCGGGTCGTGAATAATTTTAGTGCGGGCCGCGTCGAACTCCGGCGTACCGGGCTTCAGCAGCGGGGCGTTGGTGTTGGCAGTATTGCGGGCCGCGAGGGCCGCGGCATCGGCCGCCGCGGCAGGGCTGTTGCCCGCGCCCACGGCCTGCGCGTAAGCAGTATTGTAGGCCACGGCGTAGGTGCCGAAGTAGCGCTCAGCGTAGGTAACGGGCTTGCCGGTGTTGGGGTTGATGTTGTTGCCCGGAGCTGCCTGCGTTTGCAAAAATGCCCCCAAGAAACCAAGGTTGTAGGAGCCATCGGTTTGCGGGTCGCGCTGGCCCGAGTAGTCGTGCGTCGTGAAGGCGCGCAAAAACCAGTTGCTGCCTTCGAGCTGCACGCGGCCCTGATGGGCCCCGCTGTTCACGAAGCGGTAGCGGCTGGCACTCTGGTAGGTAGTGGTGGCGTTGGTGTAGCGGTAGTCGATGGTGGCCTTGAGGCGGTTGGTGAGCAGCACCGAGAAGCTGGGCGCCAGCTTATACGAGTGGGTGGTGCTGTCGCCGGCCACGAGCTGGCGCTCGGTGTAGCCGGGCAGAAACACGGTTTTGCCCGCCAGCAGGGGGCCAGCGTAGCCCGGCGTCGAGGCGCTGGCCGGAAACGTGTTGCCGATGTCGCCGTAGCGGTTCACCGCGTCGTAGCCCAGGTTCGAGCCCACCGGGTTGTTGGCCGGCTCAATCAGCGCCGAGGTGGCATCGTAGTTGGTCGCTACAAAATCGTTGGCCCGCATGGCGCCGCCCGAAATCTTGAACGCCATGCGCTGGCCGATTTTCTGGGCGTAGCGAAACTGACCGTCGAGCATGCTGCGGTTGCCGGCGCGCACGCGCAGCGTCAGGCCGGGGTCGCGGAACGGGTCTTTCGAGTTCGTCAGCAACACGCCGTTGAAGGCGTTGGCGCCGTAGAGGGCCGAGGCCGGGCCGTGCACCACTTCCACGCTGGCTACATCCAGCACCGGCATGCCCAGCAGGTTGCCAAAGTTGCTGCTCAGGCTGGGCAGCTGCGTGTCCATGTAGTCGGCCAGCTGAATGATGCGCTCCGAGCGCGACGAGTTGAAGCCGCGCGTGCTGAAGCTGGCCGCCAGCATGCTCGAACTGCTCACATCGATGGCCTTGTAGCGGGCCAGGCCGGCCACCAGGTCGGGGTTGGTCAGCTGCTCCACCTGGCGTTGGTCGAGCTTCTCGATGGTCACCGGCACCTGGCCGATGTTCTCTTCCACACGCGAGGCCGCTACTACCACTTGGTTCAGCACGGCGCTGGGGCGCAGCGTTACGACCAGGGCATTGTCGGGGCCGGCAATGGGCAACTCCTGGGTTTCGTAGCCGACGAAGGATACCGACAGGGTGAGCACGCCCTTCGAGAAATCTCCTTTCACGTCGAACTGCCCGTCTTCGTTGGTGCTGCCTCCCGTGTAGGTGCCTTTAAAGAAAACGGTGGCCCCAGGCAGCGGCGTGCCCGCTTCGGTTTGCACCGTGCCACTCACGGTTTGCAGCCCTTGGCCATAACTGCTCGCCACCAGGCAAAAGCATAGAATAAAAAACGCGTAAATGGTGCGCATAAGTAAATAGATAGGTTGTTGGAACCTCAAAGATACCAATTATTTCCTATTATTGCTCTGCGCGATAAGAATCTATATGCCTAAAAAACAGTCAAGCAAATGCTTGTTCAGATGTGCTGAGTGAATAAACAGCATGGATTAGTGCTAATATCGAATTCGTGGGTGCCCCAGCAGCCGCGGGTCGCCTTCCGGGCTTATTACAAATTCACCAATCTGAATAGTTGGAATGCATCCCACCGGACATACCATGCCGTTGCCGAACTTATTGCCACCTCCTGCCAGGTGCAGCCGCGATGCCCGGCTGCTCGTGCCCCGGGCCGGCCCACGCCGTAGTAGGGCCTGCTGCCGCCAGTTTAGTAAGCCGATACGCAATGCTTTTTTTCGCGGCATGATGATGATTTATATTGTTTAAGTTCTAGTTCGACAAATTTCACAATTCAGTTGCCCGGCTAGGAAAAATTACGACCAACCAGTCTGGTTGCCTGTTGAATAAGGGCACTCCCACGTTTGCTGTCGGCACGGGCGCGCGCTGGTGCGCGGCGGCGTAGTAGCTTCGCCAGGCATTTCATATTCCCACCTCGCTCATTCCCATGTCTGCTACCCCCGCGCCTACTGCTGCTTCCGATTCCGTTACCATCATGGGTGCTGGCCTGGTGGGCTCGCTGCTGTCGCTCTACCTGGCCCGCCGGGGCCATGCCGTGCAAGTATTCGAGCGCCGGCCCGACCCGCGCCGCGCCGACGCGCAGGAGGGGCGCTCCATCAACCTGGCCTTGTCGGACCGGGGCTGGAAGGCCCTGGCCGGCGTGGGCGTGGCCGATGACATTCGTCAGGTGGGCATTCCGATGAGTGGGCGGGTGATGCACGACGTGCACGGCGCCCTCACCCGCCAGCCCTACGGCCACGACGGCCAGGCCATTTACTCCGTGAACCGCGGCCACCTTAACCGCCGGCTGCTCGACCTGGCCGAGGCCCAGCCGGGCGTGCAGCTGCAGTTTGGCCAGCAATGCCTGGGCATCGATTTGAAAGCCAAAACGCTGCGCCTGCGCGACGCAGAAGCGTACACCGAGCACACCACGCCCTACGAGCGCCTGTTTGGCACCGACGGGGCTTTTTCGGCCGTGCGTGCCGCCCTGCAGCGCACCGACCGGTTCGATTACTCGCAGGACTTTCTCGACTACGGCTATAAGGAGCTCACCATTGAGGCCGGCCCCGACGGCGCCTGGCAGTTCGAGAAGAATGCGCTGCACATCTGGCCCCGCGGCCAGTACCTGATGATTGCGCTGCCCAACCTCGATGGGTCGTTCAACTGCACCTTGTTCTTTCCCTTCGAAGGGCCGGAAAGCTTTGCCGCCCTGCAAACGCCGGCCGACGTAACCGCGTTTTTCACCCGCGTATTCCCCGATGCGGTGCCCCTGATGCCGGACCTGGAGCGGGAGTTCTTCGAGCACCCCACGGGCTCGCTCGTCACAGTGAAGTGCTTTCCGTGGAAGTATGGCAATGATGTGCTGCTGCTCGGCGACGCTGCCCACGCCATTGTGCCGTTCTACGGCCAGGGCATGAACGCCGGCTTCGAGGACTGCACCGTGCTCAACCAGCTGTTCGACCAGCACGGCGATGCGGCCTGGGCCACCATCTTCGCGGAGTTTCAGGCCCAACGCAAGCCCAACAACGATGCCATGGCCGACCTGGCCATCTACAACTTTGTGGAAATGCGCGACCGGGTGGCCGACCCGCGCTTCCTGCTGCAAAAGAAAATTGAGGCTAAAATCTCGGCGCAATTTCCGGGCCGCTGGGTGCCGCTCTATTCGCAGGTCACGTTCTCCGACACGCCCTACGCCGAGGCCTGGGCCGCCGGCCAGCGCCAGGATGCCATCATGGCGCGGCTGATGCCTTACATCCAAGCCGAAACTGACTACGAGCAACCGGCCGTGCAGGAGCTGGTGCAGCAGGAGTTGGCCCCGCTGCCCGCCCACTAGTGCCGCCGCATTCGCCCTGCGCCGCTTGGGGTAGCCGGCGAAAGCAGCGGGGGCGAGGCCGGAGAGCGGCAAGAGCATGGGCGTCCGTTAGGGTATGCGGGTAGCTGGGCCCCGGTGAAAACCGGGGAGAAAGTAAAAACCGAGCGTAGTACGTGTTGCCGCAGGCGCTAGCGGGCAGCCAGGCCTAAGCCATCGAGCGGCAGCAAGGTGCCGTCGAGCTGCTGGCGCAGCAGTACGTAGGTGCGCAATTGGCTGGAGGCCAGTAGCCGCCGCACGCTGGCCAGGTAACGGGCCTGGGCGTCCTGCGCATCCTGGTCGGAAACCGCCAGCAGCAGGGCCGAGCGTTCGGCCACGGCGCAGTGTTGCAGGGCCAGCTGCTGAGCAGTGCTCAGGCGCAGCGCGTCGACGAGGTAGCTGGTGACGCGCTGCACATCGTACACGTGGCGCGAAAGGCTGGGGGTAGCCGGCTCATTTTGCGTCTCGGTAGCCGCCGCCGCCGGGTGAGATGCCCATAGCTGGGCCCGGGCCGGGCCCGCCGCTCCCAGGAGCAGCATGCTTAT
Source organism: Hymenobacter agri (assembly GCF_054778495.1). Classification (NCBI taxonomy): domain Bacteria; kingdom Pseudomonadati; phylum Bacteroidota; class Cytophagia; order Cytophagales; family Hymenobacteraceae; genus Hymenobacter; species Hymenobacter agri. Next base: position 3,725 of record NZ_BAAGZM010000116.1, on the reverse strand, counting down.
CAGAATAACGACTGGGCGGTAATTGCTGAAAGCGGTACGGCAAGCAGCGCGCAACAACCGAAGAGTACTTGGCATGCCACAAATCTATATCAAAATTACCACATTGCTTTATCAAGAATAAATTTACTTCATCGGCAAGTGGCCTAACTTGCCATCTGAACGGCTACTTTAGACGGACGAACGAAACATTTACCCTTCCTTATCGGTCCGTTTTTACGACTACCTTGCTCTGCTTATGCTAACCTGCGCCATTATCGACGACGACGAAATCAATCGCCTCACCCTGGAGCATTACGTGGAGCTCACGCCCAACCTCAAACTGGTGGCCTCGCTGGCCGATGGCCTGGCCGGGCTGGCGTTTTTTCGCGAAGGCAACCGGGTCGACGTGCTGTTTCTGGACATTGAGATGCCCCACTTGAGCGGGCTCGACCTGCTGCGCGTGCTGCCCAACCCGCCGGAGGTCATCATTACCACCGCCCGGCAGGATTTTGCCGTTGATGCTTTCGCCCTGCGCGTGACCGATTACCTGGTGAAGCCGTTCGAGTTTGCCCGCTTCACGCAGGCCGTCGAGCGCGTAAGCAGCCGCGTGGGCAATGGGGCCTCGGCAGCCGCGCCCGCCGTAGCCGAGGTACCTGCCCGCAGCGACTTATTCGTGAAGGTGAACAGCCGCATGGTGCGCATCAACTTCGACGAGGTGCTGTACGTGGAGGCGTTGTCGGACTATGTTAACATCGTGACCGACAAGCACAAATACATCGTCTACACCACGCTCAAAGCCCTGGAAACTCGCCTGGCGCCGTACACCAACTTTGTGCGGGTGCACCGCAGCTACCTGCTCAATACCCAGCACATCGAGTCGATTGAGGACAACACGGCCAACCTGCGCGGCGGCCACTTCGTGCCCATCGGCAAGTCCTACCAGGAGGGTTTCTACAAGAGCTTGCAGCGGATTTAAGACTGGCCAGCGGAAAAAAGAACGTCGTGCCGCGCGCGCTGCAAATCAGGCAGCGCGCGCGGCACGACGGCTTAAAGGGCTTCGCACTTACTACTATACCAGCCCCGGCAGGCGCTCGAAGCCGGTGCCGAGGATGGCGGTGTCGTCGGCCCCGAGCCAGTCTTTCAGCACGCTGGCGTAGATGCTGCGGAAGTCGATTTGGTGGCGCAGGTCGCCCTGGTCGAGGTTGGTGAGGTCGGGGGCATCGTTGAGGACGCCTTTTTTGGCCAGCGCGCCGCCGGCCAGAAACAGGTTGTTGGCCGTGCCGTGGTCGGTGCCGTTGCTGGCGTTCTGGCCCACGCGGCGGCCGAATTCGCTGAACACCAGCACCAGCGTGTTGTTCCACTGGTCGTGCTGGCGCAGGTCGTCGGCCAGCGCCGCGAGGCCATCGCCGAGGTCGGTGAACAGGCGCTGCTGCTGCTCGTGCTGGCGCACGTGGGTGTCAAAACCGCTCAGGGCCAGATAGAACACGCGCGACTCCACGCCAGAGTTAATCAGCTCGGCGGTGGTTTTCAGGTTTTTGCCGAAGTCAGAATTCGGATAAGTGACGGACGACTTATAAATCTTCGACTTGTCGTAGAGGTAGTCGGCCGAGGAGGCGGTTTCGGCCAGCGTCTTGTAGAGGTAGTCGACCTGCTCTTGGTGGGCGGGCGCGGTTTCCTGGCTCACTTTGCTCAGGAGGCGGTTTTGGGTGAGCTGGTGGAATTTGTCGGGCGTTTTCAGGGCCAGGCCTTTGCGCTGGCGGCCTTTCAGGGCCAGGCTCAGCGTATCGTCGATTTCGAGGGCGTTGTAGGGGCGCTGGCAGTCGGCGCAGCTCGAATCGAGGTAGCGGCCCAGCCAGCCGGTGCTCACCACCTGCTCCGAGCCCGAGCCCGACTGCCAGATGTCCATCGAGCGGAAGTGCGAGCGGTCGGGGTTGGGGTAGCCCACCGAGTTCAGCACGGCCAGCTGCCCTTGGTCGTAGAGGCCCTTTAAGCCCTTGAGGGCCGGGTGCAGGCCCAGGTCTTTCTCCAAGGTTAGAATGCCATCGGCCTGCTTGATGCCCAGCGTGGGCCGCGCTTTGTAATACAGGTCGTTGCGGTAGGGGATGACGGTGTTCAGCCCGTCGTTGCCGCCGCCCAGCTGCACCACAATCAGGCGGCGCGCGCCGGCAGCATCGCGCAGGCCGGACAGGCCCGGCCCCCGGTCGAGGGCGTGCAGAAATTTGGGTACCAGCAGCAGCGTGCTGGCCAGGGCGGAGGTGCGCAGGAATTCGCGGCGGGAGGTAGGCATGGAGGAAGGGGGATAGGAGGGAGGAATAGGGGATAAGAGAAAGGCTAGGCAAAAACTCCCCTCCTTACCAAGGAGGGGACGCCGAAGCAATGCGTCGGCTGGGGTGGTTGCGGTCGTTGAACGACTGGTGCGCGAATCGTTCAACCCCCGCAACCACCCCTGTTTCAGCTTTGCTGAAACATCCCCTCCTTGGCAAGGAGGGGAGTTGGCCGTTCGGCTACGCCAGCTGGTATTCCGGCAGGCTCAGCAGGCTTACCAGCGTGGTGCGCAGGGCCTCGGCGGGCTCTTTTTGAGCGGCGGCCTGCTGCACCAGCTGCAGGTTTTCGGGCCGGATAGGGGCTTGTAACAGGAAGTCGCTCAGCCGGGCGGGCTGCTGGGTGGCGGGCGTGGCGCCCAGCAACTGTTGCAGCGGGCCCAGGGGCAGGTGAGCGCCGGCACCGGCCCGCACGGTGCGCTGGGCTTTGGTCTGGTTGGGGTCGATGTCGTTTTCGTCCTGCTTCAGGGCCACGGCAAACTCGGCGTTTTTGAACAGAATGGCCGGCAATTGCAGGCGCAGCAGCAGCGACGACGAGTCAATCCAGTTGCGCCCGCCGGGCCAGCCGGCCACGTTGGGGGGCTGAAACAGGTTTTGGCCCAGGGCGCGCTGGTAGCCCAGCAGCGGCTGTTCGTTGTCGATTTTCAGGTTGAGCGTCCGGCGCAGGCCGGCCAGCAGCTCCACGGGGCTTTTGATGTGGGTGCCCACGTTGGCCGGCTCGTAAAACCAGTCGGCCGAGAACATGCGCTCCAGCAGGTCGGCCACGTCGTAACCGCTCTTGCGGAAGGCGGCGGCCAGCGGCTCGATGTGCGCCTGGTTGGGCACATCGTTCACGAAGAAGCGGTATATTTTGGTCGTCAGGAACGTGGCGGCGGCGGGCTGCTCCAGAATAATTTTCAGCACGTCTTCGCCCGTGAAATTGCCGGTGTGGCCCAGAAAGGTTTTCGAGCCCGCGTCGTGGTCGCGTTCCCGGAAGCGGTAGTTGCCCTGATAGTCGTAGCCCCAGCCGGTGAAGGCGCGGGCGGCTTCCTTCACGTCGGTTTCGGTGTAGTTGCCCCGGCCCAGCGTGAACAGCTCCATCACCTCGCGGGCGAAGTTCTCGTTGGGGTGCTCCTTGCGGTTCTGCTGGTTATTCAGGAATTGCAGCATGGCCGGCTCCTGGCTCACGGCCAGCAGCAGGTCGGGGAATTTGCCCAGGGCGTACTGCCGGGTGGTGTTGTGCAAACTCAGGGCCGGGCCGGGCTGGCGCACGCGGCAGGCAAAGTGGCCGTGCCAGAACAAGGTCATTTTCTCGCGCAGCTGGGCCGGCGAGCTGGCCATGCGGTCCATCCAGGCCGTGCTCATGTTGTTGAACGCGTCGCGGATACCGGCATTCTGCTGCTTGCGCTGCTCGGGCGTGAGGTCGGCGCGGCGCAGGCGCGGTAC
>NZ_BAAGZM010000115.1:0-9644 GCF_054778495.1 Hymenobacter agri | reverse complement strand
GAGCAGGCCACCAAGCAGCGAGCCCATGCCGCTGTGCGCCGCGCCACCCAACAGGCCGCCCATGCTGCCGCCGAGCAGGCCGCCTCCAGCATTGCCTTGGTTACCATAGCCGGCGTTGGAGCTGCCGCCGCCAATCACTTTCGAAATCACCATCGGAGCAACCACGCCGAGCAGGCCAGCCATCAGGGCGCCTTTCGGAATGCCCACGTTGGAAAGCTTGTCGCCGATGCTGTTAAAAAAGCCTTCTTTGGCGGGGTCTTGCGGGTTGTGCGCCACGTTAGCGGCCTGGTCGACCACCGTTTCGAGGGTTTGCTTTTGCTCGGGGTTAATGCCGAGGTAAGCCGACATCTTACCAATCATGGCTTCTTCGTCGTTCGAATAAGCACCGTCGGCGCGGGCAAAGCTGATGAGGTCGGTTACGAGCGAAAAGCGCAGGTCGCTGTTTTTCAGCGTGTCCAGGCTCTGCTGAATGCCTTCGTTGCTGGCGTTTTGGGCGGCCGCGGCCACCTGCTGGGTAGCCCCTTCCGACAGGCCCGCCTGCTGGCACAGCGCCTGCAGAAACTGGCCCTCGGCCGGCGAGGCCTGGCGGTCGGCCGTGGCGAGGCTGGCAATGGCGCTCAGATAAGCGGTTTTTTCGTCTTCCGAATAGTTCTGGAGCAGTTGCGTGTTCATGGAGAAGGAAAAGAGGTGAGGGATGGTTGATTTCGACCTTGAACGGCTGCTTTTCGATTCCGTTGTGTGGTAGGGGTGGGGTAAGGCTGAGCAACACTCCCAAAAAAAAATGAAAAATTTCTGCCCCTGTAAATGAAATTGTTGGAGGCAAAACAGCGTCCCTATACAGTGCCGCCACAGAAAAATGCGTTCGTCAGGTTTGGCATTTCCAAAAAGACCTCCCATCTTTGCATTACCAAACGGCACAACGCCGCTCGGGGGATTAGCTCAGCTGGTTCAGAGCATCTGCCTTACAAGCAGAGGGTCGTAGGTTCGAACCCTACATCCCCCACACTGAAAAACAGTCACTTAGCTCGAAAACTAAGTGACTGTTTTTATTTACAGGATGAACGTCGGTTCATCCGGATTCCCCGGGAGGTTAGCTCAGTTGGTTCAGAGCGCTGCTTTCACACAGCAGAGGTCGAAGGTTCGAGCCCTTTACTTCCCACACTAATTAACAGCCACTTAGCTTCATTGCTGAGTGGCTGTTTTGCTTTTTGGGCCGCAACGGCATGTGCGCTTGGCGGTTGCCGGCGCCGTTGCGTGCACGCTTGCCCACTGGCAGTTTGCAGGCTCCCGAGTGCCACAAAATTGCGTTATGGCTTTGTCGCAACTGGACGGGTTTAGTTGATTGATACTGTAATCATTTGATTATGAGGTTTGAATCAAGCTATGTAAAAGCTGGTGTACCAAAATACAACGGTAATTTTTATAAACATTGCATTGATTAGTTAAATTTATTTTTTGATAAGTGCATAAAATGACATTACTTTATTTTACATTTATAAAAAAAATTCGAATTGTTATGGAAGTCGCTTTTCCATTCTTTAGCAGCCAGCCCGACGACTCTGGGTCTGCTATCTATCATACCCACCCACGTTGCCGAGTTGCCCAGCAGATTCCAATGGCAGAGCGAGTAATTGGGACGGGCGATAACCGGAATGAATGCCCGTTTTGCTTTCTACTTGCCCAATTCCAGGCCAACCGAGGCCTGCGAGGTCGTTTGCCAACGGGCATTCCGCCGGCGTTGGGAGCCAGCGGCAGCGACGTGGCCCCACATCCGCTGCGAGCCTTTTGGCCGCAGGGCTGAGCCAGGTGGTGAGCAGGGCAGCTAGCACGTTGTCTGGGATGCCACTGAGTTGACTCAGGCATAATGTGCGTGGCCCGTTTATGAATACCAGCGCGGTATACTAAGCCAAGCGCAGCTAGCGGCAGCTGGGCCTAGGCGGTGGGCGCCGGAAGGCAGATGGTAAATTCGGTGAACTCGTTTTCGACCGATTCGACGGTGAGCGTGCCACCATGGTCGCGCACCACAATGTCGTGCGCCAGGGCCAGGCCCAAGCCGGTGCCGTCGCCTGCCTTTTTGGTAGTAAAAAACGGTTGGAAGATGCTGGCCTGCACGGCGGCCGGGATGCCGCACCCATTGTCGCGAATGCGGATTTCGACGTGGCCCGATGGCAGCAACTGCGAAGCAAGCTGCACCAACGGTGCGTAGCCGTTCTCGCCGCTCTGCTGGCGCTGGCGCACAGCATAGAAGGCGTTGCTGAATAAATTGAGGAACACCCGGCCAAGGTCGGGGGCGGCAGCGGGCACTAGCGGGAGGTTGGCCGCCAGCCGGGTGCTGCGAGCCGTAACGAAGGACTTATCTTTGGCACGCAGCCCCTGATAGGCCAGGCGCAGATATTCGAGGGCCAGGTCGTTGAGGTTGGTGGGCTGATGGGGCGCCGCCGCGCCACCGCGGGTACGGGCCAGCATGCTTGAAATAATTGAGGTGGCGCGCTGCCCGTGCTGGCTGATTTCGTGCAGGTTGCGCCGCAAGCCGGCTAATAGCAGCTCTTGGCCGTCGCTGGCGCCGTTCGCCGAAACGGAGTCGGTAGCGATGCCTTCGACCAGTTCGGCGCTGACGTCGGCGAAGTTGCGCACAAAAGCCAGCGGGTTTTGCAATTCGTGGGCAATGCCGGCGGTGAGCTCGCCCAGGAAAGCCATTTTCTCGCTTTGTACTAGTTGGGCCTGGGTTTCTTCGAGGCGAGCCAGGGTGGCCCGTATCTCGTCGTGCTGGGCTTCGAGCTGCGCGTTTTTGGCGTTGAGCTGCTGGTTGGCGCGCTGGCGCAGGCGGCCGTAGCGCCACAGCAGCAGCAGTGCGGGCACTGTTGCGGCCAGGGCCGCCTGCAACCAGATTTGGCGGCGGTGGCTGGCCGCCTGCGCGCGCTGGCTATCGAGCTCGCTTAGGCGCAGGCGCTCGCTCACGTCGAGGGCCTGCATGTGGCTAAGCTTGGTGGCGCTGAACAAGGTGTCGCGGGTGGTATTGGCCAGCTGGAGGTAGCGAAAAGCGGCCGCGGTATCGTGCCGCGCCGCCAGGGCGGTGGCCAAAAACTGCGCCGCCTCGAACTGACCGCGCGGGTAGCTGCCGCGCCGGGCAATAGCGAGGGCCTGCTGTGCAAAATACAGGGCCGAATCGGCCGGCTGGCCGGCCGGCGGGTAGAATAAGCGGGCTTGCCCCTGATAGGCCCGGCAGAGGGCAAAGGTGAAGCCTTCGCTCAGCGAGCGGCGCAGGCTGTAGCGGTAGTAGTGCTGGGCCTGCGCGCGGTTGCCCAGGCTGGCGTAGATGTTGCCCAGCGTGGCGGCATCGCCGACTTCGCTGGCCAAGTCGTGGTTGCGCAGGTCGAGGGCCAAGCCCTGGCGCGAGTAGTACAAGGCCGAATCGGGCTGGTGCAGCTGCTGGTACACGTTGCCGATGTTGCCCAGAATGCGGGTGAGCACGGCTTCGGCGTGGCTGCGCTCGGCCACGGCTTTGGCCCGGCGCAGGTAAAACAGAGCAGACCGGCTGTTGCCCTGCTCCCAGCTGAGGTAGCCGAGGGCGTTGAGGCCGCGCGCAATGAGCGGGGCATTGCCCGTTTCCTCGGCCACATGCAGCCCTTTGAGGCCGAACTGCTGGGCCGCCGGGTAGTTGCCGACCTCGCGAAAGCCCGAACCCAGCCGTATCAGGGCCAGGGCTTCGCCCCGGCGGAAGCCAATTTGCTGGGCCAGCTGCAGGGCTTGGCGGCAGTGAGCAATGGTGGCCAGCGGGTCGACGTGGGTGAGCTCGGCGGCCAACTGGCTGAGCAGCAGCACGCGGGTGGTGTCGGCAGGGGTGGCGCTCAGCGCGCGCCGCAGGCTATCGATGGGAGAGGGAGGGGGCGCCGCCGAACATCGCAAAGCCAGGCCCAGCAGCATCAGAAGTATAACTGACTTCATGGGGAGGTGAAAAGAGGCAGAGGATAATGGAGAGCGAGTCCTGCTTTGGTCCAGAGCCAGCAGCGCATTCAGGCCAATTGGTCCGGGCAGGCGCATGCGCGCGAGTCGGTTACCAATGTAATACTATGTTTCGATATTGATGCTGGCGAGGCTCGGAAAAGCCGGCCAGCGCAGCATAGCGCGGGGCAGGGCTTTTCTTTGCAGTCTGGTCGCCATGTTGTGCGGCTGTTGCTTTCGCTTCTCTTATGCCGCTGCTCGAAGTCACCACCCCGCAACTGGCGCGGGAATTCATTGCCCTGCCCGCCCGCCTGCATGCCGGCGTGCCCCAGTACATCGGCCCGCTCGAAAACGAGGTGGAAGCGGTATTCGACCCCGCCAAAAACCCGAAGTTCACCAACGGCGAGGCCGTGCGCTGGGTGCTGACGGATGCAGCCGGCCGCACCATTGGCCGGGTGGCGGCTTTCCTCAACCGCGACGCGCCCGACGTGCAGAACCCCGACCTGCCCACCGGCGGCCTGGGCTTTTTTGAGTGCATCGACGACCAGGCGGCGGCCAACCAGTTGTTCGACGCGGGCCGGCAGTGGCTGGCCGCGCGCGGTATGCAGGCCATGGATGGCCCCATCAACTTCGGCGAGCGCGACCGGTTCTGGGGGCTGCTGATTGATGGGTTCGACCGGCCGCCGAACTACGGCATGTTCTGGCACCCGCCGTACTACCAGGCGCTGTTCGAGCAGTATGGCTTTCAGCTCTACTTCAAGCAGTACACCTGCTACCGTACCACGGCGGCCCCGCTGCACGCCCGCTTTGCCCAGCAGGCTGAAGGGCACGCGGCCGAATTCCGCTTCGAGCACGCCCGCAAGGCCGATGCCGAGAAGCTGGCCCACGACTTCCACCACGTGTACAACCTGGCCTGGGCCAAGCACGGCGGCGTGAAGCCGATGACGCTGGACCAGGCCCGCAGCATCGTGAAGGAAATGAAGCCCGTGGTGGATGAGCGCCTGCTCTGGTTTGCCTACCATGGCTCGGAACCGGTGGCGTTTTTCATCAGCCTGCCCGAGCTGAACCAGATTTTCCGGCACGTGGGCCGGCGGCTGAACCTGTGGGGTAAGCTGCGCTTCCTGGTGGCGCGCTGGCGCTTTATGCGGCGCACCGATAAGCGCATGTTTGGCATCATCTACGGCGTGGTGCCCGAGTATCAGGGCAAGGGCGTGGACGCGGCCATGCTGGTGCATGCCCGCCAGCAGTTCATTGACGCGGGCTACGCCGACCTGGAAATGAACTGGATTGGCGATTTCAACCCGCGCATGCTTGTCACGATTCGCTCCATTGGCGCCACCATCGTGAAAACGCACGCCACCTACCGGTACTTATTCGACCGCGAGCGGCCGTTCGAGCGCATGCCCATCATTCGGTAAACTGGCAAATGAGTAAGGTGAGTATTCAGAGGTACCAAACGGCACCGGTTGAATACTCACCTTACTCATCTACTCATTTGCCAGTTTACCACTTAGAACGGGTAGCCGATGGCCAGATTGAGGCGGCCGGCACCGCCGGTTTTGCCGGTGGGGTCGCGCAGGGGCAGGGCGTAATCGAAGCGGATGACGAAGAAATTGACATCGATGCGGATGCCCGCGCCGTAGCCCACGGCCAGTTCTTTCATAAAGGAATTGAGCTGGAACTGGCCGTAGCGGCCATCGGGGGTGCCGTCGGCGTTCTGGCCGGGGCGGGCCAGGTCGGGGTTGGCCAGCCAGATGTTGCCGGCATCCACGAATACGGCGCCCTTCACGTAGGGGAACAGGTCCTGGCGGTATTCCACGTTGCCTTCGAGGCGAATGTCGCCCACCTGGTCGTAGAACTGGTTGTTGATTTGGTCGCCGGTGGCGGGGCGGTAGGTGCCGGGCCCCACGCCGCGCGCGGGGAAAGCCCGCACCGAGTTCGGGCCGCCGATACCATACTGCTTGGGGTAGGGTAGCACGTCGGAGTTGCCGTAGGGCATGCCGATGCCGGCTTGCAGGCGGGCCACAATGCGGTTGCCGGACGTGGGGTTGGCGTTGAGGCGGTAGTACTCGCGCAGCTCCAAATCGAACTTCAGATACTGGCTGAACTGCTGGCCGCCGATGGTGTATTTGCCATCGGTTTTGGGGAAGCCAAAGCTGCTGGCGATGCCTTGGGCCACGTTGCCGCTACCTTCTACCTGCCCACTGAAATAGATTTGCTGGCGGCGCTGCTCGAGCACCTGTTGGTTGTAAGTATAGCGGTACGAGCTGGCCAGAATGAACTGCTGCTGGAAGGCGCTGCGCAGGTAGGGCCGCGAGTTAAGCAGGTCGGTAAAAGGCTGCGTCTGGTTTGCCAGGCGCACGTAGGTAATATCAATGGGCCGGATTTCCTGCTCGTTGGTAATCTTGGTTTTCCAAGTGTAGCCGTAGTTGAAGTTGAACAGGTCTTCGCGGAAGTAGCCGGCCCGCGTTACGGTTTTGTAGCCCGCGCCGATGATGGTGCGGGGCTGGAAGTCGGAGTTGGGCAGGTGCACATCCAGCAGCGGCAGGTCGGGCACCACGAGGCGCGGAATGAGCAACTGCGCGTTCACGCCCAGCTCGTAGCTGGTGAGGCCCACGCTGGCGTTGCCGCCGCCGGTCTGGGTTTCGGTGCTGGCCGTGCCGTTGATGATGAGCTGCTCGCCGCCGCGCAGGGCCGAGCGGTTGCGGAAAGCCACGATGAGGGCCGGGCCCGTGAAGCCGTTGGTTTTGGTGGCCAGCTGCACTTCGGCCCGCAGGCTTTTCTTTTTCAGCTGGGTCATCAGCACCTCGGCATCGAGGCGGGCGCGCTGGTAGGGCGTGCCGGCGGGCGTGGTTACGGTGGTGTCGCCGGCCGCGGCGGGCTTGAAGCGGATTTCGACGAAGCGGAATGTGCCCAAGTTCATCAGGCGGCTCAGGGTCTGGTCACGGCGGCGGCGGCGGAACACGCTGTCGGGGTACAGAAACGTGGCCCGGGTGATGGCCGAGGCTTTAAATATCTTCTCGTCGGGGAAATACTGGTATCCTTTGTAGCGAATAGGCTGGTGGCGCGTCGAATCGGTGAGGATGTAGTCGGTGTTGAGCGACACTTGGTCGAGCCAGTAGGGGCGCAGGGTTTTGTCGGGCGCGGTGGGCTTCACGCGGAGGTCCACGGTGGCCTTCTTATCCAGCGTGCTATCCACCTGGAAAATCAGCAAATCGGGCGAGAAGTAGTAGTAGCCCTGGTTTTTCAGGGCCGCGTCGATGCGCACCCGCTCGGCCGTGAGGGTGTTGAGATTGTAGGGGTCGCCTACTTTCAGCAGGCTTTCGCCTTGGGTGCGGCGAATGGCCGCATCAATCAGCGTGTCGCGCTTGGGGAAGTTGACCTCGGTGTAGCGGTAGAGCGGGCCGGCATTGGCGGTGTAGTTCACCTGCGCCGTTTTCTCCTGCTCCTTCACCTCTGAAGTGGTGGTGCCGCGCAGGTAGCCGTTGTTATGCAGCCGGTTGCTGATGAGGTCGCGCGTGGCGGCGGCTTTCACCTGTGAGAGCAGCACGGGCGGCTCGCCAAACTTGTCGGCCAGCGTTTTGCCCAAGCCCTTTTTCTTGCCCACACCCAGGTGCCAGAAATACAGCTTGGGCCGCTGCCCCAAGATGGCCGTGTTGGGCTTGGGCCGTACCACCGATTCGAGCTCGGTTTGCAGCGCCGCCTGGTTGGGCAGCTTCTCGGGCGCGTTGATGGTGACTTTGCTGCCGGTGTAGAGCTTCTCGCCCTTGGGAATGTATTGCAGGCCCGAGCAGGAGGCGAGTAACGTGAGGGCGACCAGGCAGACGGCACGGGCGAAAACCTCACCCCCTGCCCCCCTCTCCTGCGGAGAGGGGGCACCGGTTCGGGAGGACGATTCTATAGTTGATTGTTCTATCAAGGGCATAACCGGTGCCCCCTCTCCGCGGAAGAGGGCAGGAAGTGAAGTGAACGTGGGAGTCAGCAGCTTTCTCATTTCACGTCGCTGCTATCGGCCCGGGCTACGGGGGCGGTTTGGGTAGAGTCCTTTGCGGCCTTTTTCTCGGCTTTCTCGCGCTTGCGCTGCTCCTTGCGCTCGGCCTTGATGTCCTTGGGTACTTTCGAGAACAGCTCTTTCAGGTCGCGGTATTCGCGTTGGAATACCAAGGCCGCGCCGGTTTTGATGAGCTGGCCGTCGATGTCCTCGTAGGCGTTCTGACGGAAAGCGCGCAGGCGCAGGCGGCCATCGCGCAGAATGGTGTACTCGATGCTCACGTCGCCGGCGAAGTTGCTGGCGGCGTTGGCGCCCTGCGTGGCCTGGGTGCCCTGGTTGCCGCTCAGGGGTACGTCGGTGCCGAGTCGAACGGAGAGGCGGTTGTTTAGGAACTGGCGGCGTACGGCCACGTTCAGGTCGGTGCGGCTGCGGGCGGCGCCGGTGCTATAGTCGGCCTGGTTGGTTACGCCCAAGTCGATGCCCAAGCCGGACAGGTACTTGCCGGTCAGGTTCTGGAGCTGGTCCGTGAGCACGGCGCTGGCCGAGCCGCGCAGTTGCGTGGCCACGAAGCCTTCGCTGGCGCTGCTCTGGAAAGGGTTTTCCTGGAGGAAGCGGCCCAGAATCAGCAGCGAGAATACCTGCTTGCTCAGCTCCGAGGTCTGGTTGGGCTGGCGCAGCTGGGCCAGCTTGGCTTCTACTTCGCCGCCGAGGGCGCCGCGCTGGTTTTCGGGCAGCTGAATGTCGAAGCCGATGAGCGGTTTGCTCAGGTTTTCGGTCACGTTCAGCAGCACCTGGAAGGGGAGGCGGTTGCGCGAGATGGTATTGGCCGTGGGGTCGTTGCTGCCCTGGCCGGCCAGCAGGTCGGCCGGGGCGGCCTGCACCCGGTACACGGCCGTGATATTGAGGTCGGCGTTGTACGGGTCGCCGCTCCAGGTGATGCTCGAGCCGCGCCGGATAATGAAGTCGCGCGAAGCCAAGTCGTAGAGCGACAAGTGGTACTGGCCGCGCGCCACCTCGATGCGGCCGCTGAGCGTGATGTTGCCGGTGGGGTCGATGTTGGTGTTGAGCGTGCCGTTGGCCCGCACGCGCAGGTTGTCGCCGCTCACCGGGTCGATGATGATGGTGAAGGGAGTACGGTCGGTTACCGTCACCACGGCCGTTACGTCGTAGCCCGGGGCGGCCATGCGCAGGGTGTCGCCGGCGGCCAGCTTGCGGGCCAGCATGGTATCGAGAGGCGCGCTCTTGTCAATCCACTGCACAATTCCTTCGGTATCGACCTTGCTCGGGTCGGCGGCCGGCGACTCGATGGTGAGGTCGGAGGGCGGCACCACGGTTACGTTGGTGTTCACATTAATCAGCGTCAGCGGCCCCGTGAGGCGGGTTTGCGAGTCCACCACCAGCTTGCCGTAGAACAGCGTGTTATCCTTGCGGGTGCTGTTCACGGCCATAAAGTTGTCGGTGGTGGCGCGCATGTCGAAGGCGTAGTCCACGTAGTTCTTCGTGAGCAGGTAGCCGTTGATAACCGCCTTGTTCGAGACCGAATCGAGCACCGTGAAGTTGTTGAATGCCAGGCCGCGCTCCTCAAACGCAATGGCCTGGTTGGGCAGGCGGTAGAGCGAGCCCAGCTGCGGCACCACAAACGCCGCGTCGTCGGAGGTGTTCAGCGTGCCGCGCACCACCGGGGCGCTCGGGGCGCCCTGCACCGTGAGGC
>NZ_BAAGZM010000114.1:0-9768 GCF_054778495.1 Hymenobacter agri | reverse complement strand
CCCGCGAGCAGTGGACCGGCCGCCGCCTCGGGGCCGCCGGGGCCAAAAACCAATTGGCCGTGCAGTATGCTGCCGACGACACCGACTTTGCCGCCGCCGGCCTCAAGTGGGCCGATTTCGATAAAGTGCTGTTCGACAACCTGCCCACCGACACCCGCGACGACGCCCGCAACCCCGCCGACCTGCACAAGCTCGTGGCCACGTTCCGCCAGCAAGCCGGCGTGCCCGCCGACTACAACCCGGCCCTGAGCGAGTGGGAAACGGCCATCCGGCGCTACGGCCTGACGCGCGCCAAGGGTTTCGCCCAGTTTCTGGCCGGCCAAGTAAAGGAAAACCCCGTGCTGGGCACGTCGCCGCTCATCCGCGAATACATCGCCGCCGCCACCGACGCCGCCCGCAAAGCTGCCATCGACGCCCACCCGCCCGGCCGGGTCGACGATGCTACGCTGGGCGAAAAGCTCGATGGCCTGCGCGCCATCAAAACGCCCGAGGAGTTGGCCCTGCTGCGTCGGGCCATCCGCATCAGCGCCCAGGGTCAGCGCGAGGTGCTGAAATTGATGCGCCCCGATATGGGCGAAATGGAGCTGCAGGGCCTGCACGAATATGTGTACCGCCGCTACGGGGCCGAGTTCCAGGGCTACCCCAGCATCGTGGGCAGCGGGGCCAACGGCTGCATTCTGCACTACGAAACCAACGACCGCCAGCGCCTCGACAACGACCTCGTGCTGATGGACTGCGGCGCCGAATACCACGGCTACTCCGCCGACGTGACGCGCACCGCGCCGCCGTCGGGCACGTTCAGCCCCGCCCAGCGCCAGATTTACGAGCTGGTGCTGGCCGCCCAAGAGGCCGGTTTTGCCGCCTGCCGCCCCGGCGCCGACTTCGATGCCCCCAACAAAGCCACGCAGGAAGTAGTGGCCGCCGGCCTGCTCAAGCTCGGCATCATCAAGAAGAAAGACGATTTCCGCAAATACTACCCGCACGGCGCCAGCCACTATCTGGGCCTCGACGTGCACGACCGCGGCACCTATGGCCCGCTGCAGGCCGGCAACGTCATCACCGTCGAGCCCGGCATCTACATTCCCGCCGGCTCGCCCTGCGACCCCAAGTGGTGGAACATCGGCGTGCGCATCGAAGACGACGCTCTGATAACGCCCACCGGCTACGAAAACCTCTCGGCCGAAGCCCCGCGCACCGTGGCTGATATTGAGAGATTAATGGCTGAGCCCAGCGCGCTCGAAGGCTTCAGGCTGCCGGAGTTGCGATAGAAAAGGAAATGATGAGAACGTCATGCTGAGCGGAGTCGAAGCATCTCTGCCGCCAAAGTATTCAGTTACTATTGCGGCAGAGAAGCTTCGACTGCGCTCAGCATGACGTTTTTGAGGCGTTCTGCTTCGCCAACTGAAAGTTGCGTAGAGTTGCTTTGCTGTTTCCAAAAATCCCCGTACCTTTGCAGTCCTAAATTTAAAAATCATACCCCCCGTCGAGATGGCCAAAAAAGGAAACCGGGTGCAGGTTATCATGGAATGCACCGAGCATAAAACCTCGGGGATGCCGGGCACCTCGCGCTACATCACCACCAAGAACCGCAAGAACACGCCCGAGCGCATCGAGTTGAAGAAATTCAACCCCATCCTCAAGAAAATGACCGTTCACAAGGAAATTAAATAACCTGAACAATGGCTAAGAAAGTAGTTGCTACGCTGAAAACCACCGAAAACGCTAAGAACTGGGCTAAGGTGATTCGTGCCGTGAAATCGGAGAAAACCGGCGCTTACACTTTCCGCGAGGAAATGGTATTGCTCGACAAAGTTCAGGAGTACCTGGCCACCGGCAACAAATAGTTGCCGGCCGCTATGGCTTCGTTAAAAGAGTAAAAAGTCCCACCTTCGTGGGACTTTTTGCGTGTAGGGGTGGGGCTGGCCCCCACCCGCCGTTGAACGAGTTTCGTTGAACGATTTCGCCATTCGTCGTGCATTCGTCCGGGCGGGGGCAAGCCCCGCACCCTACAAACCCTCCCTCATGGGCCTCTTCGATTTTTTTAAAAAGGACAAGGAAACCCCCGCCCAGCAAGCCTCGCTGGATGCGGGCCTGGAAAAAACTAAAACCAACTTCTTCGAGCAGCTGAGCAAGGCCGTGGTGGGCAAAAGCACCGTGGACGAGGCCGTGCTCGACGACCTGGAAACCCTGCTGGTGCACGCCGACGTGGGCATCGAAACCACCGTGAAGGTGATTGACCGCATCGAAGCCCGCGTGGCCCGCGACAAGTACGTGAGCACCGGCGAGCTCGACCGCATTCTGCGCGAGGAGATTGCCGGGCTGCTGGAGGACAACAAGTCGGGCTCGATGGCCGTGCTCGACCGCGCGGGCAGCACCGGGCAGCCCTTCGTCATCATGGTGGTGGGCGTGAACGGGGTGGGCAAAACCACCACCATCGGCAAGCTGGCGCACCGCTTCCACGCCGCCGGCAAGAAGGTGGTGCTGGGCGCGGCCGATACCTTCCGCGCCGCGGCCGTCGACCAGCTCATCATCTGGGGGCAGCGGGTGGGCGTGCCCGTTATCAGCCACGGCATGAACACCGACCCGGCGGCCGTGGCCTTCGATGCTGTGCAGAAAGGCGTGGAGATGGGGGCCGATGTGGTCATCATCGACACGGCCGGCCGCCTGCACAACAAGGTGAACCTGATGAACGAGCTGAGCAAAATCAAGCGCGTGATGCAGAAAACCATTCCCGACGCGCCGCACGAAGTGCTGCTGGTGCTCGACGGTAGCACCGGGCAGAATGCGTTTATGCAAGCCAAGGAGTTCACCAAAGCGACCGAAGTAACGGCCCTGGCCATCACCAAGCTCGACGGCACGGCCCGCGGCGGCGTAGTAATTGGCATTTCTGACCAGTTCAGCATCCCGGTGCGCTACATCGGGGTGGGGGAGAAGATGACTGACCTGCAGCTCTTCGACCGCCACACGTTCGTCAATTCGCTGTTCAAGAAATAAGCGAGTCTAGCTCGCCTTGGCTCACGGCCCGCTTGGCCCGGATACTACCGGACGGGGCGGGCCGTTTACCTTCGTGCCATGAAGGACATTCAAACCTTAGCCGTGGTCGGTGCCGGCACCATGGGCCTGGGCATTGCCCAGCTCGGCGTGCAGCATGGCCTGCCCACCGTACTGTTCGACCTGAGCTCGGCGGCCCTCGAAAAAGCGCAGGCGGCCATTGCGGCCGGCTTGGGTAAGCTGGTCGAGAAAAACAAGCTCACCGCTGAAGCCCGCGAGGCCGCCCTGGCCCGCCTCACGCTCACCACCACGCTGGCCGACGTGCGCGCCGACTGCATCATCGAAGCCGTGGTGGAGCGGCTCGACGTGAAGCACAAGCTGTTTCAGGACCTGGCCGAAATCAACGGGCCGAGCATCATTCTGGCCTCTAATACCTCCTCGCTGCCCATCACGCAGTTGGCGGCCCCGGTGCCCGGCCCCGAGCGCGTGGTGGGCCTGCACTTCTTCAACCCCGCCCCGCTGATGGCGCTGGTGGAGGTTATCAGCGGGGCCGCCACGGCCCCGGCGGTAGCCGACGCGGTAGAAGCCTTGGCCCGCCGCCTGGGCAAAACCCCCGTGCGCGCCGCCGATGCGCCCGGCTTCATCGTGAACCGCGTGGCGCGGCACTACTACGTGGAGAGCCTGAAAGTGGTGGAGGAAAACGTGGCCCCGTTTGAGGTGGTGGATGAGCTGCTCGAAGCCAGCGGATTTAAAATGGGCCCGTTCCGGTTGATGGACCTGATTGGTGTGGACACCAACTTCTCGGTGACCAGCGCCATGTTTGCCTCATTTCATCAGGACGGCAAGTTTCGGCCCAGCCGCATTCAGCAGCAGAAGGTCGATGCCGGCCACCACGGCCGCAAAACCGGCCGTGGCTTCTACACTTATTAAGTCGTTTCGCTATGCATTTTTCGTTTGTGAGCCCGTGGCCGGCCCGGATAGGAGCGGGGTTGGTGCTAGGCGGCCTGCTGGCATCCTGCGGCAGCAAAACCGACACCCAGCCTCAAATTCCTTACGCCCCGGTCAACCTCAGCCTGAGCCTGGCGGCGCAGGAGTACGCCCCGTTACGCTTCGACAACGGGGCCGTGACAATTCCGGCCAAGGGCCCGGCCGGCAACGGAGGCGTGAAGGGCGTGATTGTAGTGCGGCAGAGCGCGGGTACGTTCCTGGCCTTCGAGCGCAACTGCCCCTACCGACCCTACGATGCCTGCGCCACGGTGTCGCTCGACCGCAATTCGAAGCTGTTTATGCGCGATTCGTGCTGCACTTCGCAATTTGACCTCAAAGGCCAAGTAACGGGTGGCCCGGCGCCGTTGCCCCTTAAACAGTACAGCGTCAGCGTACAAGGCAGCCTGCTCAGCATTACGAATTGAAAAGGCGCAGAAATTTTTGAAAAAAAATTGCCACGTGCTTGTGCATCTCTAAAAAGTCTGTGTAGATTTGCACTCCGAAACAACAACAACCGGGTTTCGGACTAGAAAAAAGCTTCCTTAGCTCAGCCGGTTAGAGCATCTGACTGTTAATCAGAGGGTCCCTGGTTCGAGCCCAGGAGGGAGCGCTAAAAGGCCACTTACGGTAACGTAAGTGGCCTTTTTTGATTGTCTTTTCTAGGTGATTAATACTACTGGCCAGCCCCGATTGTAGTCAGCGCGGATGCACAATCCTTAGCTTTGCGTTCGGGTAGAAATATGCCGGACTACTCTACCACCAAGTGTAAGGATTGGCTGTCCTCGCGCCCCATGCGCGCCCTGTGGTTTGACCAGCGGCATTATTAGCGGAGGTGGTGAGTAGCAATCAGCTCACTACGTGGTACACGCACATTGATGCATCCGATTGGGTATCTATTATATACTGGCGCATTGCGCGCGGTGCCTTGGGCATCGACCTGCTACCGTCAGCGGGATGTTGAACTGGATGCATAGCGTGCAATGGTAGCATGCTGATGTATCTGGCTAGTGCTGATACGGTTACTCATATGCTTACTTCGAGTTATAAGCTCGTCGCTACGGGCTTATAACTCGAAGTAAGCAGTGTTTTTCTCGAAACCGTAGCACAGGTCAGCAGTATATCAGCTCTGCGCGGAGTGTCATATAAACGCACCATTATCGCGCGTATCTGCGGGCATATGGCCTGAGCTGAAAAGTTCGATATTGCTTTGCAGAGCAGTCGCTCAGTTGCAGCAGACAGTTGGGAGATGCTGCCACGCAATGGTATTGTGTGGGATGCTAGATGCCTTGTTTTTTTTTATTGGGGGCGACAGTTTGCCAGGCGGTATATGAATTAGAGTTCTTAGTCGCTCAGCGCCGACCGGGGCCGGTCGGCGGGGGCCACGCCCCAGGTGGGGCTGGGCTTTGGGCCCATCTCGAACACCAGCGTACCGCCCCGCAGCAGGTCCTGGTGCGTGATGTAGGACTTGGGGTAGGGCCGGCCGTTGCGCGTCACGGCCTGAATGTAGGGGTGGGCCGCGTTGTTATTCTTCGCTTCGATGGTGAGCGTTTTGCCGCCGGCCAGCGTGAGCACGGCCCGCGCCACGGCGGGGCTGCCGAACACGTAGGTGCCGTTGGCGGGGTTGAGCGGGTAGAAGCCCAGCGCCGACAGCACGTGCCAGGCCGACATCTGTCCCACGTCCTCGTTGCCGATGATGCCGTCGGGCCGGGTGGTGTAGAAATGGTCGGTGACGAAGCGCACTTTCCCGGCGGTTTTCCAGGGCTGGCCCACGTAATTGTAGAGGTAGGGAATGTGGTGGCCCGGCTCGTTGCCGTGGGCGTACATGCCGATGAGACCCGAAATGTCGGGCGAAGCCTCGGCGCCCATATTGCCCTGCACCCGAAACAGCGAATCCAGCTTCTGGCCGAAGCGTTGCTCGCCGCCGAGCAGCCCAATCAACCCCTCCACATCCTGCGGCACCAACCAGGTGTACTGCCAAGCGTTGCCCTCGGTGAAGTCGCTTTTCATATGCACCGACTTGAACGGGTCGAAGGGCGTGCGCCACTCGGTGGCCGACACGCGGCCCCGCATGAAGCTGGTTTGCTTATCGAAGTAGTTCCGGTAGTTCTGCGCTCGTTTGCTGAAGTAGGCGTAGTCCTCCGTTTTGCCCATCTTCTTGGCCATCTGGGCAATGCACCAGTCGGCCAGGGCATATTCCAGGCCTTTTGACACGCTCTCGACTTCGCTGTCGGCGGGGATGAAGCCCTGGGCCTTCACGGCTTTCAGGCCGAACTCGTCGCGCATAGCGGTGGCCTTCACGGCCTCGTAGGCCAGGTTAGCATCGAAGCCCCGGAAGCCTTTGAGGTAGGCATCAACTACCACGGGCACGGCGCTGTAGCCCACCATGCAATTGGTTTCGTTGCCCATCAGGTGCCACACGGGCAGCTTGCCCTGCTGCTGGTAGATGGCCAGCATAGTGCGCACCATGTCGTTCACGCGCTCGGGCTGGAGCAGGGTGAACAGCGGGTGGGCGGCGCGGTAGGTGTCCCAGAGCGAGAAGGTGGTGAGATTGGTGAAGCCGGGGTTTTGGTGCACCTGCTTGTCGGTGCCGCGGTAGTCGCCGTTGTGGTCGTTGAAGGCCGAGGGCGCCATCATGGTGTGGTAGAGGGCGGTGTAGAAAGTTGTCAGCCGGGTTTCGTCGGCCTGAATCTGTACCTTCTGCAGCTCCCGGTTCCAGGCGGCATCGGCCTGCGCCGCCACCCGCTCAAAGTTCCAGTGCGGAATCTCGGCCCGGATGTTGGCCAGCGCGCCCGCGGTGCTGACGGGCGAAATGCCCACTTTCAGCTTCACCTTCTCGCCGGCCCGGGTGGCGAAGGTGAGCACGCCCTTGATGCGGTTGCCGGTGACGGCGGGCTTGGTGTTGCCCAGCGTATCGAGCACCTGCACGCTGCTGAACTGGCGGATGGGCTTCGAAACCACGGCCGCGAAGTACAGCCGCTGGTCCTCGGCCCAGCCCTTCGAAAAACGGTAGCCCACCAGGGTGCTGTCGTTGAGCTGTTCAATGTGAGTGTCGGTGGCCAAATCCCAGCCAATGCCCTGCTGCAGGTCGAACACCAGGTGGGCGGCGTCAGACTGCGGGAAAGTGTACTGGTGGAAGCCCACCCGCTCGGTAGCCGTCAGCTCGGCCCGGATGTCGTAGCGCTTGAGGCGCACGGTGTAGTAGCCGGGCCGCACCTGCTCCTCCTTATGCGAGAAAAACGACAGCAGGCCCCGCTCGGGGTGCCGTGGCCGGCCCTCGGTCACGCGTACCGGGCCGGTGGTGGGCATCACCGCCACGTCGCCCAGGTCGCCGATGCCGGTGCCGCTGAAGTGGGTGTGCGCGAAGCCCACGATGGTGGAATCGGAATAATGGTAGCCCGAGCACCAGTCCCAGCCCTCAGTCACGTTCACCGGCCCCAGCTGCACCGCCCCAAACGGTACGTTGGCCCCTAGAAACACGTGCCCGTGTCCGCCCGTGCCAATGTAGGGGTCGACGTAGCGCGTAAGGCTGGCCGGCGGGCGGGGGCCGGCCGCCAGCGCGGCCAGTCCGCAGGCAAGGGCTGTGGCGGATAGAAGAAAGCGAAGCGGCATGGGCGGGCGGTTTGGGTGGTTAGGTTAAAATTACCTTGTTGAACGTCATGCTGGGCGCAAGCGAAGCATCCCTACCGCTTCGCCTGACGAGAAACATCACCCCCGGCCTCTCTCCTCGGGGAGAGGGGAGTTGGACGAAGCGGGAGAGATGCTCCGACTGCGCGGACGCCGGATGAGCATGACGTTCTTTTTTGTTTCGCGCCCGCTAGCTCACTTCCCCGCCACCGGCACCAGCTGCCGGGCTACGTTCCAGCCTTCCACCGATACCAGCGGGGCGGGCACGTCGGCCGTGGTGGTATAATCCAGCCGCACGGTTTTGCGCTCGCCGGGCAGCACCGACACGTAATTATCGGAGTAGAACACGGGTAGCATGCGCTTTTGGGTGACGGGGTTTACGAGGGCCAGTCGGTTGAAAAAGGCCACGGGCGCGCCGGCGGGGTTGGTCAGCGTCACGTCTACCTGGCCGGGGGCGGCGGCGCGGGCGGCTATTTGCAGAGCGGCGGGGGGCATGGTTTTCAGGCCCGAATACTCGCCGCGGGCGTCGGGCAGCCAGTAGAAGTTCTGGCTCAGGGCGCGCTGGTCGAGGTCGAGCAATTGCAGGTGCAGGAAGGTGCCCCGCTCCCGGGCCAGCTTACGGATGGTGCCGCTGAGGGGCAGGTATTTCTTGGCCATCGAAGGATTCAATTCGATGACAACCTGCGTGATGGGTGTTTTGCGGCCGGCCATGTCGTAGGCATCCACCACCAGCATCAGGTCGCGCCGCATGCCGAAGCCGTTGTTCACCAGCGTCACCACGCTGTCGACGGGGTTGTACATCACGTGCAGCGGCTCGGCGCCGGCGCGCAGGCCGTAGAGGCCGGCGTTGGGGTCGAGGTAGTAGTCGTAGAGCTGCCCGCGCAGGGCCGTCCAGGGGTTCTGGGTTTTCCAGATGATGCTGCCCGTGTACCAGTCCCACATGTGCGCGCTAAAGCCTTCCATGAGGGCGCGGTACTGCTCGTAATTCACCAGTTGGGCTTTGCGGCCGAAGTCACGGGCATCGGTGGGAGCGCCGTAGGGCAGCAGGTGGTTTTCGTAGCCGATGTACTTGTGGTAGTCCCACACCGAATCCACCTTCTCAGCGGGCCGGGCCGGGGTGCCCACCCAACGCGGCGGCACCAGGTTGGCGGCCGGCAGAAACCGCTCCAGCGACTCCACCTCGCCCACGCCCACCGAGCCCACCTCGGAGTTGAACGGATACGTGCGCTGGCTCCAGAACCGGCCGATGGGCTGAATGGTATAGGGCCCGTCGCCGCCCCCGCCCAGGGTGTTCAGCGACATGCTGTCGGCGTTGGAGTAGGGGATGAACCAGCGCGTGCCGTCGAGCTGGGGCAACAGGCTGTCCTGCAGGGTCGTGAGGATGTCGCGGGGCGGGGTAATTTCGTTGCCGCCGCACCACAGGGCCAGCGAGGGGTGGTTGCGCACCAGCTTCACCTGGTCGGCGGCCGAGCGCACGAACAGGCGGTGGTCGTGCGGGTAGCGGCGGCGGGCGTACTGGTCGTCCAGCTTCAGCGGGTCCACCCAGCGGCCGTTGGCGTCGCCCGTCACCCAGAAGTCCTGCATCACCAGCAGGCCGTACCGGTCGCAAGCCTGGTAAAACTCGGGCCGCTCCACCAGCGCGCCGCCCCACACGCGCAGCAGGTTCAGGTTCGCGTCGCGGTGGAAGCGTACTTCGGCGTCGTAGCGCGCGTCCGAAAAGCGCAGCAGCGCGTCGGAAACAATCCAGTTGCCGCCCTTGATAAAGACGCGCTGCCCGTTCACCAGCACCTGCGCGCTCTGGGTGCGCTCGTTCCACTCCCGCCCGATTTCGCGCACGCCGACCGTCACGTCCTCGACATCCGACACCGCGCGGCCCACCCGAAACTGCACCTGCGAGGCGTACAGCGGCTGCGCGCCGTAGCCGTTGGGCCACCACAGCCTGGGGTTGTTCAGCGTGAGCCGGGGCAGGCGCACCAGTTGGCTGGAATGGGCCGGCAAAATCACTTTCTGCGCCACCGTCTGCCCCTCAATCGTGTATTGCAGCTCGCCCGATACCTTTTTGCCGGTGGGATTTTCCAGCTCGGCCGTCACGTCGAGCTGGGCCGGCGCCTGCGGGCCCTCTGGCTGGCGCCGGCCCGGCACGCGGGTGATGACGTGCACGTCGTG
>NZ_BAAGZM010000113.1:0-9805 GCF_054778495.1 Hymenobacter agri | reverse complement strand
CCCGGCGGCTCCTGGTGCCACTGCTCCGGCTACCGCGCCGGCCCAGCCGGCCCCCGCTACGCCGGGCGCCAACTAATTTCGTCTTTCGGCCAGTCTGGCTGTTACTCATAAGCCGAAGCTTCTTCACCGAAGCTTCGGCTTTTTGTTTTGTCCGGCCTGGTGCCAACGCTGCTACGGAGTGCCCGCACCCCGGCCGGGGCTTAGGCTGACGGATGTATTGGCGCGGCTCTTTTACAGCGCGCGGCAACCTTTTCCTGGCTTTTTACGACTACTGCCCCGGCCCGATTCCGCCACTTTTGCCAGCCAGCGGCACCAAAACCTGCCCATTTTGTCAGGTTTGGTGGGCTGGCACGGGAAATGAGACGGGGCCGGACACGAAGTATTTCCACTTAACTCAACCCAAACACACCCAAAATGGCACTTAGCATGAAACCGCTGGCCGACCGCGTCATTGTTCGCGCCGCCGCCGCCGAGGAGAAAACCAAATCCGGCATCATCATTCCTGATACGGCCAAGGAGAAGCCCCAGCGTGGCGAAGTAGTGGCCGTGGGCGAAGGCAAAACCGCCGACAGCGGCTCGCTCATCAAGCCGCAGGTGAAAGTGGGCGACCAGGTGCTCTACGGCAAATACGCCGGCACCGAAATCACCGTCGACGGCGAGGACTACCTCATCATGAAGGAGTCGGACATTTTCGCCGTGCTCTAAGCTACCGGCTTAAGCTGACCGAAACACCAACATTTCACCCTCCCAATTACTCCAACCCCAGAAATGGCTAAGAACATCCAATTCGACACCGAAGGCCGCGCCCGTTTGCAGGCCGGTGTGAACAAACTGGCGAACGCCGTGAAAGTGACCCTCGGCCCCAAAGGCCGTAACGTCATCATCGATAAGAAATTCGGCGCGCCCTCGATTACCAAAGACGGTGTGACCGTGGCCAAAGAAATTGAGCTGCGCGACCCAATCGAGAACATGGGCGCCCAGCTCGTGAAAGAAGTGGCCTCGAAAACGGCCGACCAGGCTGGCGACGGCACCACCACGGCTACCGTACTGGCCCAGGCCATCTATACGGCC
Source organism: Hymenobacter agri (assembly GCF_054778495.1). NCBI lineage: Bacteria > Pseudomonadati > Bacteroidota > Cytophagia > Cytophagales > Hymenobacteraceae > Hymenobacter > Hymenobacter agri. The sequence goes on along the minus strand of NZ_BAAGZM010000113.1, from coordinate 8,734 downwards.
GGCTCGAAAAACGTGGCCGCCGGAGCCAACCCCATGGACCTGAAGCGCGGCATCGACAAGGCGGTAATCGCCGTGGTAGCCAACCTGAAGTCGCAGTCGAAGAAAATCGAGAACTCCGCTGAAATCGCCCAGGTAGGCGCCATCTCGGCCAACAACGACATGGAAATCGGCAAAATGATTGCCGACGCCATGGACAAAGTGGGCAAGGAAGGCGTCATCACGGTGGAAGAAGCCCGCGGCACCGAAACCGAAGTGAAAACGGTGGAAGGCATGCAGTTCGACCGCGGCTACCTCTCCCCTTACTTCGTGACCAACCCCGAGAAGATGGAGGTGGAGTTCGACTCGCCTTACGTGCTCATCTACGACAAGAAAGTGAGCACCATGAAGGAGCTGCTGCCCGTATTGGAGCAGGTGCTCCAGACTGGTAAGCCCCTCGTTATCATCTCGGAAGACGTGGACGGTGAGGCCCTCGCAACCCTCGTGGTAAACAAGCTGCGCGGCTCGCTGAAAATCGCGGCCGTGAAGGCTCCCGGCTTCGGCGACCGCCGCAAGGCCATGCTGGAAGACATTGCCACCCTCACGGGCGGTACGGTTATCTCGGAAGAGCAGGGCTACAAGCTCGAAAACGCTACCCTGGAATACCTCGGTACCGCTGAGAAAATCATCATCGACAAAGACAACACCACCATCGTAAACGGCAAGGGCTCGAAAGACGCCATCAGCGGCCGTGTGGCCCAAATTAAGGCCCAGATGGAAACCACCACTTCGGACTACGATAAGGAGAAACTGCAGGAGCGTCTCGCCAAACTGAGCGGCGGCGTGGCTATTCTCTACATCGGTGCCAGCACCGAGGTGGAAATGAAAGAGAAGAAAGACCGTGTGGACGATGCCCTGCACGCCACCCGCGCCGCCGTTGAGGAAGGCGTAGTACCCGGCGGCGGCGTGGCCTTGGTGCGCGCCTTGGAAGCCCTCGACGCGGTGGATACCCACAATGCTGACGAGCGCACCGGCGTGAACATCATCCGCACGGCGCTGGAAGCTCCCCTGCGCACCATCGTGGCCAATGCTGGCGGCGAAGGCTCGGTAGTGGTGCAGAAAGTACGCGACGGCCAAGGCGACTACGGCTACAACGCCCGCGAAGACCGTTACGAAAACCTGGTGGCCGCTGGCATCATCGACCCGACAAAGGTGACCCGTCTGGCCCTCGAAAACGCTGCTTCCATCGCCGGCCTGCTGCTGACGACCGAAGCCGTGATTTCGGACGAGCCCGAGCCCAAAGAAGCTGGCCATAGCCACGGCGACGGCGGCATGGGCGGTATGGGTGGCATGGGCGGCATGATGTAATCTTGCATCAGCTGTTAGCCATTAGCCTTTAGCTATTAGCTTGAAAAGCCCCGTCGGCGTTGCCGGCGGGGCTTTTTTGGGTTTACCGGTAACTTGTTGGTCAATGAAACATGGTTTGGTCAGGAGATACAAAGCTTGGTCAAGACGTACGAAGCCTTGGGCGGTGCGTACGAAGCTCCGGGCGGTGCGTATGAAGCTCCGGGCGGTGCGTATGAAGCACCGGGTAGTGCGTACGGAGCTCCGGGCGTTACGTACGAAGCCTTGGGTAGTGGATACGAAGCTCCGGGTAGTGCGTACAAAGCCCCGGGCAGTGCGGATGAAGCGCCGGACGGACATTGCAAAGCGTCAATCGAGCACGAAAAAGCCCCCAACGCGGTAGCATCGGGGGCTTTTTTTAAGCAGCTAAAGCGGCTTTACTCTATGCCTGCACGGTGGCGGCGGGGTAGTTGCGGGCATCCATCATCTTGGCCAGCTTGCCGCTGATGAGGAACAGGATAACGGCAGCGGCGGCGGCCGACACCACGAACACCATGAAGAAGTCGTAGAGGTTGGTGATGTGGAAGCCCAGCAGCACCGGCGCGGGCGCCGTCGACTTGGGGTCGGGGTACAGGCTGCTCATGTAGCCGGCCAGGTAGTTGGCGGCGGCGTTGGCCAGGAACCACACGGCCATCAGCAGCGAAGCGAATTTGGCGGGGGCCAGCTTGTTCACCAGCGAGAGGCCGATGGGCGACAGGCACAGCTCGCCCACCGAGTGCAGGAAGTAGAGCGCCACCAGGAAGAACATGCTCACCTTCACGCCGGGCTGCAGGTCGTGCACGCCGAAGCACATCACGAGGTAGCCAGCGGCCAGCAGGGCCAGGCCAATGGCCATTTTGAGCGGGGACGGCGGCTCGGCGCCGCGGCGGCCCAGGGCCGTCCAGACGGCAGCCATGATGGGCGCACCCACCACCACGAAGATGGCATTCAGGTTCTGGAAGATACTGGCCGGCAGCTCGAAGCCGAAGATGGTGCGGTTCATCTGCTCGTCGGCGAAGAACGTGAGCGAGGCCGGGGCCTGCTCGAACGCCGCCCAGAAGAACACCACGAAGAACGACACGATGAAAATCACCATAATGCCTTTTACATCGGCCCCGCTCAGCGACTTATCGCTGAAAATCATGAAGGCAATGGCAATAACGGCCACGCCCAGCAGCGGCGCGATGGTGGGGAACTTGGCCGAATCGAGCCACAGAATGCCCAGAATGATGGCCAGTAGCACCGGTAGCAGCGCGTACACGCCCATGATGCCGCCCGAGATGGCGGGCGTGGTGCCCACCTGCTCGCCGGTGGGCGTGTGCAGGTATTTGTCTTTGCCCCAGTTGAACACTACCGTGCCCAGCAGCATGGCTATGCCGCAGGCCAGGAAGGCCCAGCGGAAATCGGCCGGGTTGCCGGTGTCGCCGATGAGGCTGGTGATGGTGTTGCCGATGAACGAGCCCAGGTTGATGCCCATGTAGAAGATGGTGTAGGCCGCGTCTTTGCGCTTGTCGGCCGGGCTGTAGAGGGAGCCCACCATGCTCGAAATATTGGGTTTGAAGAAGCCGTTGCCCACAATCATCACGCCCAGGCCCAGGTACAGCATCCAGTGGCTCAGGGCGTGGGTGCTTTCGGGGCCGTAGTTCGAAGCCGAGAAAAAGAGGGTGAACTGACCCAGCGCCATCAGCAGGCCGCCGGTGAGGATGGAGCGCCGATTGCCCCAATACCGGTCCGAAATGAAGCCGCCGATGAGCGGCGTGAGGTAGACGAGACTGGTGTAGCCGCCGTAGAACTTCGACGCGAACGCCTTGTCCATCATCATGGCCTTAGTGAGGAACAGCACCAGCACGGCGCGCATGCCGTAGTAGCTGAAACGCTCCCACATTTCGGTGGCGAACAGCAGATACAGCCCGCGGGGGTGGCTCGTGGATTCCGCCGACAGCGGTTGCTCGGTCTGAGCAGGAACAGTTTGCATAGAGGAAACTAGAGTGGGAAAATGAGATGACAACGGGTAAAACCGGCCCCATTGCGTCAGCAATGCAGTACGGGCACGGTAAATCTAGGAAAGATTCGGCACGTAGCGCGGACTTTTAGTCCGCGGCCGGCGGCGCTGTTGCTGCTGATGGGGAGGGTCGCGGACTAAAAGTCCGCGCTACATCCTTCGCGCCACCCTCGCTGCGGTACGCTTTGGCCCGGTAGGCGCCCGGCGCCAGCCCGGTTTGCTTGCGGAAAAACCGCGTGAAGTAGCCGGGGTCGACGAACTGCAGCTCGTAGGCGATTTCGGCCACCGAGAGCGAGGTATATAGCAGGAAATTGTGGGCTTTGCGGATGACGTGGGCCTGCACCACCTGCTGGGCGGTTTTACCCTTCACGGCCTGGCAGATGCGGTTGAGGTGCACCTGCGTAATCTTGAGCTCGCGGGCGTAGTCCGAGATTTTGCGGTTGAGGTCGGGGGTGCGCTCGATGGCTTTTTGGAACTCGCGGTAGTAGTGCAGGGCGCGGTTGGGGCTCTCCTGCTTGCGGCGGTTGTGCTGCAACAGGCGGAATATTTTCACGAACAGCAGCTTGAAATAGCCGTTCAGCGCGAGCTGCTTGCCGGGCAGCTCGGCGTGAATTTCCTGGTGAATCTGCATTTCCAAATCCAGTAAATCGCCGAAGGTGACTTCGGTATTGAATTCGGACAGGATGTGCACCGAGTTCAGCTCGACCAGCACGCCGGGCGTGGCCTGCAGAATGGTATCTAGCAGCGCCTCGGAGAGCGTGAGCGTACGCCCGCGCACCTGCGGGCTGAACGTGAAGCCGTGAACCGTATTGGCCGGAATGATGACCAGGCAGGGCGTGCGCAGGGCCACCGGCTCGGGTGCTTCGAAGGCGGCGCGCCCGGCTTCGAGAAAAAATAGCTGGAACAGATTTTCGTGCAGGTGCGGCTTCAGGCCCCAATCGGTGGCCCGGGGGCGCGGCGCGATAAGCTGGCTGGCCAGATAATCGTGTGAGAGTTGGGCCTTGGCGTCGCCGTAGAGGCCGTGGTAACGAGCAATGTGCGTGGACATGACGAAAAGAAAAAGCAGGACAAAGCAAACCTGAAACCCGGCGCACCGTATGCGGCACTTTCTTGCCAACGCCCCGCATCGCCCCGAGGAGGCGATTGCAAAGGAACTTGGCAGCCCGCTGGGCCGGGATGGTTTAATTTGTCCCAGTAAAGAAACGAAATGTTTCACTGCCGGTCAGCCGTCCGATTCTACCTTTGTATCCTCAATCGCGAGTATTCCCACCCAACACTTTCCTGGCTATGTCCTCTGCTTCCAATAATGCCGCCGATGTCCGGAATCGTTTGCAGCCTCTGGGCTTCACCGAAACCGCTACCGTCCACCTCAATTTAACGCCTGCCGAGCTCGTGGAGCACGCGTTGCGCAACGGCGAGGGCCACCTCACCGACACCGGCGCGCTGATGGCCGACACCGGCAAATTCACCGGCCGCTCGCCCAAAGACCGGTTTGTGGTGAAGGACGCCAACACCGAAGACAGCGTGTGGTGGGGCGACATCAACATCCCCTTCGACGCCGACAAGTTCGACCAGCTGCACCAGAAAATGGTGGCCTACCTGGCCGACAAAGACCTGTACGTGCGCGAAGCCTACGCTGGCGCCAACCCCGACTACCAGCTCAAGCTGCGCATCGTGAACGAGCAGGCCTGGCACAACCTGTTTTGCTACAACATGTTCCTGCGTCCCGCCGATGGCGCCGACACGAGCTGGACGCCGGATTTCAGCATCATCTGCGCCCCCGGCTTCGAAGCCGACCCGGCCGTAGACGGCACCCGCCAGCCCAACTTCGCCATCATCAACTTCACCAAGAAGATGATTCTGATTGGCGGCACGGGCTACGCCGGCGAGATGAAGAAAGGCATTTTCGGCGTGCTGAACTATCTGCTGCCCCACGAGCGCAACACCCTGAGCATGCACTGTTCGGCCAACGTGGGCGAGAAAGGCGACACGGCCGTGTTCTTCGGCCTGTCGGGCACCGGCAAAACCACCCTCTCGGCCGACCCCAACCGCGGACTCATCGGCGACGACGAGCACGGCTGGACGCCCAACGAGGGCATCTTCAACTTCGAAGGCGGCTGCTACGCCAAGGTGATAGACCTGAGCCGCGAGAAGGAACCCCAGATTTGGGACGCCATCCGCTTCGGCTCCATCGTGGAGAACACGCGCTTCATCCCCGGCACCCACACCGTGGACTACGCCAACAAGTCGGTGACGGAAAACACCCGTACCGCCTACCCCATCAATTTCATCGACAACGCCATCGAGCCCTCGGTGGCCGACGCGCCGAAGAACATTTTCTTCCTCACGGCCGATGCTTTCGGCGTGCTGCCTCCCATCAGCAAGCTCGATAAGTCGCACGCCATGTACCTGTTCATGTCGGGCTACACCGCCAAGGTGGCCGGCACTGAAATGGGCGTAACCGAGCCGCAGACCACGTTCTCGGCCTGCTTTGGCGCAGTGTTCCTGCCGCTGCACCCCACCAAATACGCCGAGATGCTGGGCCAGAAGATGGACGAGAACCCCGACATCAACGTGTGGCTCATCAACACCGGCTGGACCGGCGGCAGCTACGGCACCGGCTCGCGCATGAAGCTGCCCTACACCCGCGCCATGATTACGGCCGCCCTCAACGGCCAGCTCGACGAGGTGAAATTCACCAAGCACCCCGTGTTTGGCATGATGGTGCCCGGCGCCGTGCCCGGCGTGCCCTCCGAAATCCTGGACCCGCGCAACACTTGGGCCGATAAAGACGCCTACGACCGCACCGCCAACTCGCTGGCCGAGAAGTTCGTGGCCAACTTCCAGAAGTACGCCGAGTATGCCAACGAAGAAATCCTGGCCGGCGCGCCCCGCGTGGCCGTCGAAGCCTAAGTTTCCCTTTCCTCCACGCTTCCCACCTATTCTACCGAGCTTTCACTCACCATACTAAAAGCCCCGCCAGTTGCAGCTGGCGGGGCTTTTGTGTTTAAGAAACAGGATGTTCTTTTTATCGAAGTAGTTATCTTTTCAATAAAGCCTCGTTGTCGTTACTAATTACTACCATTCAGTTTCTCCAACCTGCCTATGCCTAACGAGCAGGTGATAATTAACAAAAAAAGTGCAAACAACCTATTTATTCATTTAATAATCATATCACTGTTATAAAATTGATTTATCATTTCTCACAAACCACATTCTAAAAAGATATGCCCATCACGAAAATTAATCCTTACCTTGAAATAGGTAACATCCATAACCAAGCCCTCAATTGGATAGCTGGCCAATTGGGTGCACCAGCTGTCCCTGAAACCAATAAAATTGTAGAATTAGTGCTTGCCTGGTATGTAACTCAAGTGCCAGAAGCCACACCTGAACAGAGAGCGGGCTTTTATGCCCTGACAGCTTCAGGCATGAATTACGCGCAGCAATATAGCGTTGATGAATTGTGCCAATTAGCCAAACTTTCCGAGCAGGCTACCGATTTTATAACGAAGGCATGTGCCTTGACGGGCGAATTTTCATGGATTATTTCTCAACTGAATGAATTAACTACGCAGGCGCTAGATGCAGATTTATCGGAAAACGATAAGCCTTATACGTTGCTCACCTTAGCCATTGCCCTAAAAAGTGCCGAATATGGACTGCAACAACAAGAATTAGGAAGTGAAAGCCCGTGGAGCGGCTATGGTAACAGAGCTTGGCCATGGAGTGCGGACGCACACGGCGGATTAGCCGGAGCTATAGGCGGTGCTATTGCAGGTGCAATAGCCGGGGTTGCCGGCGGATTTGCTGGGATATTCGTGGGATTCGTTGGGGGTGGTATTATCGGCGGTTATTCTGGGGCAATTGGCGAATCAGTCGCGTCTTACCTCGAATAACTTCTGCCAACGGTAATAGCCATGCTTATACTAAGCTACCTAGCCTGTTTATTATCAGCTTTGCCCCTAGATTCCGCTGGCGTCTACTTAACGGCTAGCGACCTTGCTCGTCACCATCTACTGCATCCAGTCCCCAACGCCAACCTTAAAGTCGGAGCGGCGGTCAATAATCACCTAGTGTTGGTCACGGTTCCCGGTGGCGGGGTCATGCGTTATCCAGCAGGTAGTATCTATGGCATCCGCAAGGACGGGCAGGACTACCGATACGTAGCAACCGGCAAAGCCCTGAGATTTAAGCTTGACGAGGGATATTACGCAATTGCGGCTACTGAGCCGCTATTCATTTACAGCAGCCGTTACGTTTTCAGCGCGCCACGATTGTATTTTAGCGCTGCACCTACGGCCGGCTTGCAGCTTCTGACAACCGCAAACCTGGCCAAAAGCTTCCCAGACAAGCCCGCGCTGGTGCGGGAAATCAGCCACGATAAAAAGCTACGTTACAACATTGCTGCCCGCGATGGCGACGGCCAATTGCGCGTGGCAAAGCTCATGGCGAAATATTTGCCGTAAGCATCTGGAAACAATACGCCGACGCAACCTTTTAGACACCAGTTTTTTTACATGCGTGTATTGCACACCTCTTGGCTTACCCGACCTCACCGGATTACTGGCCGAAGGCGAAAACAAAACTGCCGTGTTATCGACTGCGCCCAAAGGCCCAGCCGAAACACGGCAGTTTTGCAATTAATTGGCACCTCTTATTTCCGCCGCTTATCCATCATCTGTTTTTGAATAGTCGAGCGGTTCAGCCAGGCAGCCCGCAGCGCAGGGCGCTTCCAGAAAAATGGACCCGCGTATTTCAATTCTATTCTGAGGAAATGCACCTTCGCGGCGCGTGCACTTGTGCCGTTCTTTGCGCCATGCATACATTTTACGTACCCGGCCTCGCCGGCTCGGCCCACACCCTGCCCGAAGAGGAAAGCAAACACGCCGTGCGCGTGCTGCGTCTCACGGCCGGCGACGCCGTGGAACTGCTCGACGGCCGCGGCGGCCTCTACACCGCCGCCGTGGCCGAGGCCAACCCCAAGCGCTGCCAGTTGCGCATCACCGGGCACACGCACGTAGCGCCCCGCCCCTACTTTACCCATGTGGCCGTGGCCCCCACCAAAAACCTCGACCGCATGGAGTGGTTCGTGGAAAAGGCCGTGGAAGTGGGCGTCGAGCGCATCAGCTTCCTGCGCTGCGCCCGCTCCGAGCGCCGGGAACTGAAGCTGGAGCGGCTGGAGAAAATTGCCATCAGCGCGCTGAAGCAGTCGGGTCAGGCGTGGCTGCCGCAGCTGGATGAGCTACAGGATTTCGGCGCTTTCGTGGCGGGCGTGGCGCCAGAAACTACATTCATTGCGCACTTAGAGGAGGGGGAGCGCACGGCGCTGGCGCAGGTGGCCGGCGCGGGGCCGGGCTGCTGCGTGCTCAT
>NZ_BAAGZM010000112.1:0-9884 GCF_054778495.1 Hymenobacter agri | reverse complement strand
GGCCCGCAGATGATTCGCATGGCTTGGCACTCGGCCGGCACCTACCGCATTGCCGACGGCCGCGGCGGCGCGGGCGCGGGCATGCAGCGCTTCGCCCCCCTCAACAGCTGGCCCGACAACGCCAACCTCGATAAAGCCCGCCTGCTGCTGTGGCCCATCAAGCAGAAGTACGGCAAGCAGATTTCCTGGGCCGACCTCATGATTCTGGCCGGCAACTGCGCCTTGGAGTCGATGGGCCTCAAGCCGTTCGGCTTCGCCGGTGGCCGCGCCGACGTGTGGGAGCCGCAGGAAGAAGTGTACTGGGGCCCCGAAACCGAGTGGCTCGGCGACAAGCGCTACCAGGGCGACCGCCAGCTCGAAAACCCGCTGGCCGCCGTGCAGATGGGCCTCATCTACGTAAACCCCGAAGGCCCGGACGGTGAGCCCATTCCCGAGCGCTCGGCCCGCGACATCCGCGAAACCTTCGGCCGCATGGCCATGAACGACGAGGAAACCGTGGCCCTGATTGCCGGCGGCCACACCTTCGGCAAAACCCACGGCGCGGCTGCTCCCAGCGAGTACGTGGCCCGCGAGCCCGCCGGCGCTCCCCTTGAGGAGCTGGGCCAGGGCTGGCGCAACAGCTACGGCAAAGGCCACTCCGAGCACACCATCACCAGCGGCCTCGAAGGCGCTTGGACGAGCACGCCCGCGCAGTGGGGCAATGGCTACTTCAACAACCTGTTCGGCTACGAGTGGGAGCTGACCAAGAGCCCCGCCGGCGCGCACCAGTGGCGCCCCGTGAACGGCGGCGGCGCGGGTACCATCCCCGATGCCCACGACCCGAACGTGAGCCACGCGCCCTTCATGCTGACTTCGGACATCGCCCTGCGCGTGGACCCGATTTACGAAAAGATTTCGCGCCGCTTCCACGAAAACCCCGACGAGTTTGCCGATGCCTTCGCCCGCGCCTGGTTCAAGCTGACGCACCGCGACATGGGCCCGAAAGAGCGCTACCTCGGCCCCGAAGTGCCGACCGAGGAGCTGCTCTGGCAAGACCCCATCCCGGCCGTGGCCTACCCGGTAATCGACGACCAGGACGTGGCCGCCCTGAAAGGCAAGCTGGCCGAGTCCGGCCTCAGCACCCAGCAGCTGGTATCCACGGCCTGGGCCGCTGCCTCTACCTACCGCGGCTCCGATAAGCGCGGCGGCACCAACGGCGGCCGCCTCCGCCTGGCCCCGCAGCGCTACTGGGAAGTGAACAACCCCTCGCAGCTCTCCACCGTGCTCAACAAGCTCGGCGGCATTCAGCAGGAGTTCAACGCGGCCCAGACCGGCGGCAAGCAGGTTTCGATGGCCGACCTCATCGTGCTGGCCGGCGTGGTCGGCATCGAGCAGGCCGCCAAGGCTGCCGGCCACACCGTAACGGTGCCCTTCACCCCCGGCCGCGCCGATGCCTCGCAGGAGCAAACCGACGTGCAGTCGTTCCAGGCCCTGGAGCCGGTGGCCGACGGCTTCCGCAACTACCTGAAGCCGCAGCCCCGCGCCGCCGCCGAAGAGTTGCTGATTGACAAAGCCCAGCTGCTATCCCTAACTGCCCCCGAGCTGACGGTACTTTTCGGCGGCCTGCGCGCCATCAACATCAACTTCGACGGCTCGAACAACGGCGTGTTCACCGACCGCCCCGGCGCGCTCACCAACGACTACTTCGTAAACCTGCTCGACCTGAACACCACCTGGGCCAGCGTGTCGGATGCCCAAAACCTCTTCAACGGCCGCGACCGCAAAACCGGCCAGGTGAAGTGGACCGGCACCCGCGTCGACCTGATTTTCGGCTCGAACTCCGAGCTGCGCGCCCTGGTGGAAGTATACGCCTTCGCCGACGCCCAAGAGAAGTTCGTGAAAGACTTTGTAGCCGTGTGGGCCAAGCTCATGAACCTCGGCCGCTTCGACCTGGCCCAAGCGTAACCGCCGCCCGCTAGCGCTGCCGCCCCACTAGGCGCGGCAGCAGCTGAAGCCTCAACAGAAACGCCCCGCAACGAATTCGTTGCGGGGCGTTTTGCTTACTACTAGTTCGCACATTGTGCTCGGCAGGCGTCCATACAATGTCCGTTCAAGATGAAGCAAGTCAATACGGGACGGTTATTGACGTGGCTGAAAAATAAAAATCGTCTTCATAAACCTTCATTTACGCTTCATGCCGTCGGGGAGAAGTTTGTAGCGTCAATCAACGACACCGGCTGCGCGGCCTTGTCCTTCCCACCCTGCGAGGCGCGCTTTTGGCTTGGTTTGGCCCCGGCAGGGTTGCCGGGGGCCACGGGCGCTTCGCTGTTCGGGCGGCGCTTTTCGCGAAGTATGTCTGACCCCATCCCGGCTTTTCCGGTCTTGCTCCACCTGCCTGTTGCGCCTCGCGCTGAAGGCTTTCCCTTATTTACTACGGGCATGCCATAGAAGCCCAACGGGTTGTCTACCTATTTTTTATGCCTTACCACCCGCTTGTCACGTTACCCCAGGTTTTTATGAAAAGAGTATTCATGCTGCTGAGCTGCGGCGTTTTGTGCTACGCCACCGGCTGCAAGGAGGAGAAAAAGGAAGTAGAAGAGCAGATTAAACTGGTCGTCACCAGCCCATTGCAGAAGGATACGACCATTACCAAGGAGTACGTGGCCCAGATTCACTCCTACCAGCGCATCGAGCTGCGGGCGCTGGAAAAAGGCTACCTAGAGAAGATTTTCGTGGACGAAGGCCAGCGCGTGGCTCAGGGCCAGACCATGTTCCAGATTAAGCCCACCGTGTACCAGGCCGAGCTGAAGAAGTCGCAGGCCGAGGCCCACTACGTGCAGATGGAGTACCAGAACACCAAGAACCTGGCCGACAAGAACATCGTGTCGAAGAGCGAGCTGGCGCTGGCGCAGGCCAAGTTCGACAAGGCCAACGCCGACGTGTCGATGGCCCAGGCCCACCTGCAGTTCACGACGGTGAAGGCCCCGTTCAGCGGCATCATGGACCACTTCCAAGCCCGGCTGGGCAGCCTCGTGGACGAAGGCGACCTGCTGACGACCCTCTCCGACAACAGCAAAATGTGGGTGTACTACAACGTGCCCGAGGCCGAATACCTGTCTTATAAGGAGCACGCCAAATCGAACGACAAGGCGGCCCACGTGAAACTGCGCATGGCCAACAACGAAGTGTTCGACCAGACCGGCATCGTGCAAACCATTGAGGCTGATTTCAATAACGAAACCGGCAACATCGCCTTCCGCGCCACCTTCCCCAACCCCGACGGGCTGCTGCGCAACGGCGAAACCGGCAGCGTGCTGATGACCGTGCCTCTGAAACACGCCCTCATCATTCCGCAGAAAGCCACCTTCGAAATCCTCGAAAAGAAATACGTTTTCGTGGTGGATAAGAACAACGTGGTACACCAGCGCGAAATCAACATCGCCTCGGAAATGCCCGATTTGTACCTCATCAGCTCGGGCATCACGCCCGCCGACCACATTCTGCTGGAGGGCCTGCGCAAGGTGAAGGACGGCGACAAGGTGGCCTACGACTACAAGGCCCCGCAGGCGGTGCTGTCGAACCTGAAAGTGTACAGCGAATAACATTTGGCGGGCACGCCCCCGCGAAACCTCACCCCCGGCCCCTCTCCCCAGGAGAGGGGAGCCTGACGATTACCATCTGAAGCATAACCGGTGCCCCCTCTCCGCGGGAGAGGGGGTCAGGGGGTGAGGTTTGCGCCAGGCGAGGCGACCAAGTATTCAGTCTAAAAACTGTAAATCAATATGTTTAGTAAATTCATCCGCCGGCCCGTCTTCGCCATTGTGATTTCGGTGGTCATCCTCTTCCTGGGGATGCTGGCCATCAAAACCCTGCCTACCTCGCAGTTTCCGGAGATTTCGCCGCCCCTCGTGATGGTGAGCTGCGCCTACCCCGGCGCCAGCGCCAAGGTGCTCACCGAGTCGGTACTGATTCCGCTGGAACAGGCCGTGAACGGCGTACCGGGCATGAAGTACATGACCTCCGACGCCGTGAGCGCCGGCGAGGCCAACATCCAGATTGTGTTCAACCTGGGCACCGACCCCGACCAGGCGGTAGTGAACGTGAACACCCGTATTGCGCAGGTCATCAACCGCCTGCCGGTGCTGGTGCAGCGCGAGGGCGTGGTGGTGAACCGCGTGGTGCCCAACATGCTGATGTACGTGAACCTGTACTCGAAAGACAAGAACACGGACATGAAGTACCTGTTCAACTTCGCCGGCGTGAACCTGCTGCCCGAGCTGCAGCGCCTGAGCGGCATCGGCCGGGCCAACATTCTGGGTAGCCGGCAGTACGCTATGCGCGTATGGCTGAAGCCCGACCGCATGCGGGCCTACAACATCTCGGTAGATGACGTGATGAAGTCGCTCGATGAGCAGAGCGTGATTGGCTCGCCGGGCCGTATCGGGCGCTCCGACGGGCAGCGGGCCGAGGCGCTCGAATACGTGCTCACGTACCAGGGCCGCTTCAACGACGTGGAGCAGTACAAGAACGTGATTTTGCGGGCCAACCCCAACGGCGAGATGCTGCGCCTCAAGGACGTGGCCAACGTGGAGCTGGGCTCAGAATTCTACGACATCTACTCCAACCTGAACGGCGACCCCTCGGCGGCCATCGTGCTGAAGCAGACCTACGGCTCGAACGCGAGCGACGTAATTAAAGAGGTGAAAGCCAAGCTGGAGGAGATGAAGAAGTCCACCTTCCCGCCGGGCATGGACTACAAAATCAGCTACGACGTGTCGAACTTCCTCGATGCTTCCATCGAGAACGTGATTGACACGCTGCGCGACGCCTTTATTCTGGTGGCCCTGGTGGTGTTCCTGTTCCTAGGCGACTGGCGCTCGACGCTCATTCCCATCCTGGCCGTGCCGGTGTCGCTGATTGGGGCCTTCACCGCCATGCAGGCGTTCGGGCTCACCATCAACATGATAACGCTGTTTGCCCTGGTGCTCGCCATTGGTATCGTGGTCGATGACGCCATTGTGGTGGTGGAAGCGGTGCACGCCAAGATGGAGGAGAAGCACCTGTCGCCCTACAATGCGGTGCGCGAGGTGATTGGCGAAATCAGCGGGGCAATTATCGCCATCACGCTGCTGATGACGGCCGTGTTCGTGCCGGTAGCCTTCATGAGCGGCCCGGTGGGCATTTTCTACCGGCAGTTCTCGATTACGATGGCCTCGTCCATCGTGATTTCGGGCCTCGTGGCCCTCACGCTCACGCCGGTGCTCTGCGCCATGATTCTGAAAAACAACCACGGCCACGCCAAGCCGAAGTCGCCCATGCAGCGCTTCTTCGACTGGTTCAACCGCAGCTTCGAGAACCTGACCGGCCGCTACACCGGCCTGCTGGAAAAGATTGTGGACCGCCGCCTGGTGACGTTCGGCATTCTGCTGGCCTTTGGCGCGGGTATTTTCGGCATCACGGCCAAGCTGCCCTCGGGTTTTATTCCGAGCGAAGACCAGGGCCTGATTTACGCCATTGTGCAGACGCCGCCCGGCACCACGCTGGAGCAAACCAACGCCGTGTCGCAGCGCCTGGCCAAGCTGGCCAAGGAAGTGCCCGGCATCGAGAACATTTCGACGCTGGCCGGCTACGAGGTACTCACCGAGGGCCGCGGCTCGAACGCCGGTACCTGTCTTATCGACTTGAAGCCCTGGAAAGAGCGCAAGGAATCGGTGCACGACGTGATTCTGGCCCTGGAGAAAAAGGCCCAGGAAATTCCCGGCGCCAACATCGAATTCTTCGAGCCGCCGGCAGTGCCGGGCTACGGCGCGGCGGGTGGTTTCCAGCTGCAGCTGCTCGATAAAACCAACACCGGCGACTACAAGGCCCTCGAAAAAGTGAACGAGGAGTTTATGGCCAACTTGCGCAAGCGTCCCGAGCTGGCCGGCCTGTTCACCTTCTACTCGGCCGACTATCCGCAGTACGAGCTGAAAATCGACAACGACCTGGCCATGCAGAAGGGCGTGAGCATCGGCAACGCCATGAACACGCTGAGCATCATGGTGGGTTCGACCTACGAGCTGGGCTTCATCAAGTACCAGCGCTTCTTCAAGGTGTATGTGCAGGCGTCGCCCGAATACCGCCGCCTGCCCGAGGACATCCTGAACATGTGGGCCAAGAACGACAAGGGCGAGATGGTGCCGTTCTCGTCCTTCATGAAAATCGTGAAGTCGCAGGGCGCCAACGAAATCAACCGCTACAACATGTACACCACGGCCTCCATTCGCGGCAATCCCGCCCCCGGCTTCAGCTCGGGCGAGGCCCTGAAGGCGGTGCAGGAAGTGGCGGCCAAGACGCTGCCCCGCGGCTACGACATCGACTGGGGCGGCCTGTCGAAGGACGAAATTGCCCGCGGCAACGAGGCCATCTACATCTTCATCGTGGTGCTGGCCTTCGTGTACCTGGTACTCGCGGCGCAGTACGAAAGCTTCCTGCTGCCGCTGGCGGTTATTTTCTCGCTGCCGGCCGGCATCTTCGGCTCGTTCCTGCTCATCAAGCTGCTGGGCCTGGCCAACGACATCTACGCCCAGGTGGGTCTGGTGATGCTGGTGGGTTTGCTGGGTAAAAACGCGGTGCTCATCGTCGAATTCGCGGTGCAGAAGCACGAGGAAGGCATGAGTGTGCGCGATGCGGCCATTGCCGGCGCCAAGGCCCGCTTCCGCCCCATCCTCATGACCTCGTTTGCCTTCATCGCCGGCCTGATTCCGCTGGTGCTGGCCACCGGCGCGGGCGCCATCGGCAACCGCACCATTGGTACGGCGGCGCTGGGCGGCATGCTGTTCGGCACCGTGTTCGGGGTAATCATCGTGCCGGGCCTCTACTACATTTTCGGCAGCATCGCCGAGGGCCGCAAGCTGATTCGGGACGAGAACGAATACCCGGTTTCGGAAGGCTTCGAGCCCCGCGTGGCGGTGGAAGAAGTTGAGCCTTATGCTTAATCTGCTGGCGCGCGTCGCAGATGCGCGCCAGCAAACAAGAATAATCATGCGTAACAACCTGTTTTATAAAATCCTCGGCGCGGCCGGCCTGGCCCTCGCCGTGGGAGCCTGCAAAACGCCCGAGCTGGTGGTGAAAAACGAAAACCGCACCGTGCCGGCCAGCTATGCCACCGGCCCCGCCGCGGCGGCCCCGCTCGACAGCGCCACCTCGGCCCGCGTGCAGTGGAAGCAGTTTTTCACCGACCCCAACCTGCAGGCGCTCATCGAAACCGCCCTGCAGAACAACCAGGAGCTGAATATCACGCGCCAGGAGATTGAGATTGCGAAGAACGAAATCCGCGCCCGCCAAGGCGAGTACCTGCCCTTCGTGACGCTGGGCGGCCGCGCCGACGTGGAGAAAGTGGGCCGCTACACCCTGCAGGGCGCCACCGAGGAGCAGGTCCAGATTCAGGAAAACCGTCGCACGCCCGACCCGCTCACCAACTTCCAGCTGGGTGCATTTGCCACCTGGGAAGTCGACATCTGGCACAAGCTGCGCAACGCCAAAAAGGCCGCCGTGAAGCGGTACCTGGCCTCGGTGGAGGGCAAGAACTTCATGGTAACCAACCTGATTGGTGAGATTGCCAATTCCTACTACGAGTTGCTGGCCTACGATAACCAGCTGGCCATCGTGCAGCAGAACATCGGCATCCAGAGCAACGCGCTGGAGCTGGTGAAGCAGCAGAAGGAGTCGGCCCGCGCCACCGAGCTGGCCGTGAAACGCTTCGAGGCCCAGGTAGAGCACACCCGCGCCCTGCAGTTCAAGCTGCAGCAGAACATCATCGAAACTGAGAACAAGCTGAACTACCTGGCCGGCCGCTACCCGCAGCCGGTGGCCCGCAACGCGCAGGCGTTCAACGACCTGCTACCGGCTACCATCCAGTCCGGTTCGCCCGCCCAGCTGCTGGCCAACCGCGCCGACATCCGGCAAGCCGAGCAGCAGCTGGCCGCCGCCAAAATCGACGTGCAGGTGGCCCGCGCCAACTTCTATCCTTCGCTGGGCATCACCGGCGGCGTGGGTTTAGCAGCCTTCACCCCCGGCCTGCTGGTGAGCACGCCGGCCTCGATGCTCTACGCCCTGGGTGCCGACCTGGCCGGCCCGCTGTTCAACCGTAACGGCATTAAGGCGGCCTACTACACCGCCAACGCCGCCCAAACCCAGGCCGCCTATCAGTACGAAAAGACGGTGCTGAACGCCTACGTGGAAGTATCGAACCAGGTAGCCAGCATCGGCAACCTGGCCAAGAGCTACGACGCGAAAGCCAAGGAAGTAGCCGCCCTCAACCAGTCGGTGGATATTTCCAACAGCCTGTTCCGCTACGCCCGCGCCGACTATACGGAAGTTCTTTTCACGCAGCGCGACGCCTTGGAGTCGAAATTCGACCTCATCGAAACCCGCATGCAGCAGCTCAACGCCTCGGTGAATGTGTACCGCGCCCTCGGCGGTGGCTGGCAGTAATCGAGAGTAGTTTAGGCCGCTTGGACCGCAACAGCAACGCCCCGCAACTGAATGGTTGCGGGGCGTTTTTTGGTTTTGTGCCGACAGTGCTTCTGGCTCCTTGCTTAAAAAGGCTGCCCCACTCCCCGCTTATATAGCAGGCAGAATGCTTCGCCGGCTTGGCCGTAAAGCTTTTCGTATCCTTCCAGGCTATTGATGTAATCGTCAAGCTCTTTATTTTTCAGGGTTGTAGCTGATTGCAAATCCGAAATTTTAAAAGGAAACTGAGAATTATTCGGGTTTGGATTGTGCAGAAATAGCGCGTCGCTTGCGCTATCAAAATCAAGCAAGACGACATATAATTGAAAATTGGAATTCAGATTTTGGGTTTTATTAACGACTAAATCAAAATATCGAAATAGCTTATCTAAATGAGGTTTTCTTCTCCGAAAGCTATTATTACCGTAGCCATACCAATCGAAATGGTGATGCCAATTGTCAAACCGATTCCCGGCGTTGTTTGAACTGAACCAGGGAATTTTATCGAAGTCTTTTGTCGTAGCCAGGTTCCGGTAATACCGTTTGAGTCCTCGGTGCTTTTTATATCCGTTCATCTTGTCGCAATAGATAGTTCGCTAAACCCAACTGTAAATGAATGCATTATTTACCGGAGTAATTGATGCTGATGTCGGAAAACACTTATTATCCTAATTAACAGCCGGTGCTAACTATTACTGAATACGATAATTCTTACCACCGTTCCCGGTTGAATTTCGCGCTTTTCCTATCGCGGTACGTTCCCTAGTTTTGCAGTTATGCCCGACCACGCTGCCTCTCCCATCGACGATTTTCTTACGCTGGCCTACCGTACCGATTTGGCCACTTTTACCGTGCGCTGGTTGCGGGCCGTGTCGTTTGCCGAATTACAGGCCGGTTTCGGCGAGGCATTGCGGCTGGCCCAGGCGCACCAGGCGCACCGATGGTTGGTTGACGTGCGGCGCCGCACTGAACTGGACGCCGTTTCCTCCACCTGGGTGGCGAAGCAGCTGCTGGTGCAGGCGGCGGCCGAAGCAGCGCCCGCCCATCTGTCGGTAGCGTACCTGCTTTCACCCAGCCGGGCGCAGGAGTTGCAGCACGATTCCGGCTTGCGCGACGCTACCACCATAGCGCAGGCCGACACCCAGCCCTACCGCCTCCTCACTTTCCTCGACGAAGGCCCTGCGGTGAACTGGCTGCTGGAGCAGCCCCGATAGCCGGCCCGCTCAGGCTCCCCCCTGTCTGCCGGTCCCCAACCCCACCCTACTGCCCAGCGTACAGCATGAGCAACCTTTTGCCTCATGACTGAACTTCAACGCCTGCTCCTCGCCTACGACCGCCACCGCGAAGCCCGCCGCCCCTGCGCCCTGGCCACGGTGGTAGAGGTGCTGGGCTCGGCCTACCGCCGCCCCGGC
>NZ_BAAGZM010000111.1:0-9911 GCF_054778495.1 Hymenobacter agri | reverse complement strand
TGGGGCACCGGCTGCACCGGAGCCACGGGCTGCGCGGCAGCGGGTGCGCTGGAGGCGGCAGCGGGTACAGTAGTTTGGGCGTGGGCGGCGGAGGCGAGGAGCAGTAGGGCGAGCAGAACGATTTTAATAGAACGGTCATGCTGAGCTTGTCGAAGCATCTCTATCGCAATAGTAAATGAATTACTTGCGCGGTAGAGATGCTTCGACAAGCTCAGCATGACGTTCTTTTCCATGTGCATTACCGCTTACCCTTCAAAATGCCGCAAAGCCAGCTCGTTGCCATCATACACGCCGTAGCTGCAATAATTGACCCATTCGCCCAAGTTCACGTAGCGGCTGCCGGGGCGCACCTCCACGTCGAGCGGCAGGTGGCGGTGGCCGAATACGTAGTAGTCGTGATGCTGGCGCGTTTCGAGCTCGCGGCAGTATTGCAGCAGCCACTCTTCGTCGCCGAAGTACACAGTGTCGTCCTTGCCAGCCTGCATGCGGCTGCGGCGGCTCCACTTGTTGGCCATGCCGATGCCAAAGTTAGGGTGCAGCCGCGCAAACAGCCACTGCGCCACCGGCGAGGTAAACACCTGCTTCAGCGCCTTGTAGCTGTAGTCTTTCGGCCCCAGCCCGTCGCCGTGCCCGATGTGAAACAGCTGGTTGCCGATGCGCTGGCTCACCTCCTGCCGCAGCACCGGAATGCCCATTTCCTGCGTGAAGTAGCCGAACATCCACATGTCGTGGTTGCCGGTGAAGATGGTAATAGGCAGGCCGCCATCGGTCAGCTCGGCCAGCTTGCCCTGCAGGCGGCTGAACCCGCGCGGAATGGCGTGCTTATACTCAAACCAGAAGTCAAATAAGTCGCCCAGCAGGTAAATGGCCGCCGCATCCTGTGCCGCCGCGTCGAGCCAGCGCACAATGCGCTTCTCCCGCGCCAGCGATGCCGCCGCGTTAGGCGCCCCTAGGTGGAAATCGGAAGCAAAGTAGACTTTCTTGCCGGGCGGCAGGATGACATCAGAGAGTAAATGGGGCGACTTCATTCAGGATAATGAGGAATGAAGAATGAGGAATGAAGAATTGTTACCTAGGAAACGGCCGAAGCAATTCCTCATTCCTCATTCTTCATTCTTAATTAAGCGCAGCGTCTTCTTCTTCCAGCAAAAACAGCGCGATGCGGCGCGGGCCGTGCGCACCCAGCACCAGCGTCTTTTCGATGTCGGCCGTGCGGCTGGGGCCGCTGGTGAGCGACATCATCGAGGGCAGAATTGCGCCGTACTGCTCCTGCATCAGGAGCAGCGCATCGCCGATTTCGGCCACCACTTGGCTGGGGCGGGCCAGCACGAGGTGCTGGTCGGGGTAGATGCTGAGCCGCCGGCCGCTGGCCGTGGCCGCCGATACGAGTATACTACCCGTGCGGGCCACCAGCGCCTCGCAGGACGTCAGGCTCAGGTCGGCGTTGGCGATAAAGTCGGTTTCATCGGCCCGAAACGGCACGTCGGCCGCTTGCAACACGGCCTGCAGGTCGGGCTCCCACACGTAGGGCGCGCCCACATGCTGCCGCTCGCGGAAAGCGGCCAGCTGTGCGGCTAGGTCTGCCAGCGTTTCGCAGTAGTGAAACTCGCCGCCAATCTGCTGGAACCGCTCGGCGAAAGCCACCACCACGTCGGGGCTGCTCAGGGGCGGGTGCACGGGGGCCGCAAAGTCGGGGCGGGGTGGCAGCGGCGCGGGGCCGGCCGCCAACCCCTGGCGAATACGGGCCAGCACGGCCTCACGAGATGATTCGGACATGATACAAAAGTAAGGAGATAAAAAAAGCCAGCCCCGCGAAAGGACTGGCTTCTCTTGTTATTGGTCGGCTACCGGAATTACCCGACCACCGTGCTACCGCTCGAAGCCGAAGCTTCGTTGTTGCGGCCGCTGTCGTCGAGGCCGGGCAGGTTCAGGTCGGGCAGGTCGCTGCCGAGCTTGCCGCCGGCGGCCTGTTCGCCTTTTACCTCCGACGCGGTTTCGCTGCGGTCAGTGCCGGCCATGTGGGCCTGGTAGTTGGTCTGGGTTTCGAAGGGGCGCGGGCCCACCAGGCGGGTCAGGTCCTCCTGCTGCAACACCTCTTTTTCCAGCAGCTCTTTGGCAATCACCTCCAGCTCGTGGCGGCGCTCGGTCAGCAGGTCCTTGGTACGGGTATAGGCGTTTTCGATGATGGTGCGCACTTCCTCGTCAATCATCTGCGACGTGGCTTCCGAGTAAGGCTTCGAGAAGCCGTACTCGTTCTGCCCCTTCGAGTCATAGAACGACACGTTGCCGAGCTTGGCATTCATGCCGTACATCGTCACGATGGAATAGGCCATCTTGGTGATGCGCTCCAGGTCGCTCAGCGCGCCGGTCGAAATCTTACCAAACACCAGCTCCTCGGCGGCGCGGCCGCCCAGGGCCATGCACATCTCGTCGGTCAGCTGCTCGGTGTTGTACAGGAACTGCTCCTTGGGCAGGTATTGCGCGTAGCCCAGGGCGGCCACGCCGCGGGGCACAATGCTCACCTTCACCAGTGGGTCGACGTGCTCCAGGAACCAGCCCGCGATGGCGTGGCCGGCCTCGTGGTAGGCCACGATGCGCTTCTCGCCGGGCGAGATGATTTTGTTCTTCTTCTCGAGGCCGCCAATTACACGGTCGATGGCGTCGGTGAAGTCCTGGTCGGTGATAAACTTCTTATCGCGGCGGGCGGCAATCAGGGCGGCCTCGTTGCACACGTTGGCAATTTCGGCGCCGGCGAAGCCCGGCGTCTGGGCCGAAAGGCGCTTGGCATCCACGTCGGGACCCAGCGTCAGCGGCTTCAGGTGCACGTTGAAAATCTGGGTGCGGCCATTGATATCGGGCTTGTCGATGCTGATTTGGCGGTCGAAACGGCCGGGGCGCAGCAGGGCTGAGTCGAGGGTATCGGGCCGGTTGGTGGCAGCCAGAATGATAACGCCCGAATCGGTGCCGAAGCCGTCCATCTCCACCAGCAGCGAGTTCAGGGTGTTTTCGCGCTCGTCGTTACCGCCAGGCATCGAGCCCTTGCTGCGCGAGCGGCCCACGGCGTCAATCTCATCAATGAAGATGATGCACGGCGCCTTGGCCTTGGCTTGCTTAAACAAGTCGCGCACGCGGGCCGCGCCCACACCCACGAACATTTCCACGAAGTCGGAGCCCGACAGCGAGAAGAACGGCACGTCGGCCTCGCCGGCTACGGCTTTGGCCAGCAGGGTTTTGCCGGTACCGGGAGGGCCCACCAGCAGTGCGCCTTTCGGAATCTTACCACCGAGGATGGTGAACTTGCCGGGGTTCTTGAGGAACTCCACAATTTCCTGCACTTCCTCTTTGGCTTCTTCGAGGCCGGCCACGTCCTTGAACGTCACCTTTACCTTGTCGCCGCCTTCAAACAGGGCGGCTTTGCTTTTGCCGATGCTGAAAATCTGGCCACCGGGGCCGCCCGCGCTGCCCATGCGGCGCATCAGGAACCAGAAGCCGACAATCATCAGCACGAAAAAGCCGTAGGTGCCGATGTAATCGCCGGGGCTATTGCGGTCTTCGATGTTGATGGGCAGGCGCTGGGCCAGAGGCACGGTTTTCTGCAGCGCGTCCAGGTTTTCCTGAAACAGCTTGGCATCCACCACCGGGAAGTAAAACTGCGAGCCGATGCCTTCGCTACCGAAGGGCGAGCGGCGCGTGAGCTCCTGCTTGTACTTGGCGCGGGCCGCTTCCTTGAGCGTCACCTCCACAATTTTCTGGTTGCTGACGATGGTGACGGACTGCACATCGCCCTGGGCCAGCATGCTCTCGAAACGCTGCTGGTTGATTTTGGCGGGCGAATTCAGGTTATTCACCCACATCACTCCAAACAAAAACACCAGCAGGCCCGCCAGCACCCACAGCTGCAGGCCCGGGCGCGGATTAGGCGCCGGCGTCAGGCCTTTTTTCTTTTTATTGGAATTCAGATTGTTATCCGACATGAAAATAGCTACTTAAAACCACGTATAGTAGGAGCAAAACACCATGCCGAAAGCAAATGTTCGGCGAAAGCACAGACGCGGAGCGGGCGGTTTTATTTTAGCCGACTCAGCCTTTTTCGGTCATCCTGAGCATTCCGCGTATCAAGCGGCGACGAAGGACCTTAGCACGCCTGAGCAGTTTGTAGTAATTCAAACAGTCCGGGCGTGCTAAGGTCCTTCGTCGCCGCTCAGGATGACACTTTCAGGCCTTATAGATTACGCCGGCTCCGACTCGATGTAGCTGATGTTGGCATCGCCCCAGAGCTCTTCGAGGGCGTAGAACTTGCGGCGGTCGCGCAGAAAAACGTGCACTACTACGTCAACGTAATCGAGCAGGGCCCACTCGCGGTTGGTGCGGCCTTCGGTTTGCCAAGGGCTTTCGCCGGTGGCTTTTTCAATTTCTTCTTCTACCGAGCGGGTGATGGCATCAAGCTGCGTGTCGGAGTTGGCCGAGCAGATGATGAAATAGTCGGCAACTGCATTTTTTAATTCCTTCAGATTCAGAACGACGATGTCGGCCGCCTTTTTGTCCTGCATGCCGCGAACGACCAAATCTGCCAATGTGTCCGAATCCTGACGGACCAACGTGCTTTTCATATTCTCTTGTTAGGTGTGAGCTTTACAGCCGAAAGTCTACGAAGTTAACGATACGCGCAAGAAGGCTGTGGTTGTCACCCCTCAAACCCTATTTACGGGCCAACAATTAGTATGGCTACCGGCCTGCGCCTCGACCAATTCGGAGGCTCAGGCGTTGATTGTCCAAAACCGGGCCAGCGAAGGCTGCACCGTGATTACGGACTTTCAGACTGCCGGCCGGGGCCAGCGCGGCAACCACTGGCAGGCCGCCCCCGCCGAAAACCTGATGCTCTCGGTGATGTGGCACCCCACGTTTCTGGCCGCCACCGAGCAGTTCCGCCTCAGCCAGGCCGTGGCGCTGGGCGTGCACGACTGGGCTACCGCCCTGCTCGGCCCCGACCCGAAGCTGAAACTAAAGTGGCCCAACGACCTCTACTACGGCAACCAGAAGCTGGGCGGCATTCTGATTGAGAACAGCCTGAGCGGGCCAAAAATTCAACACAGCATCGTCGGAATCGGCCTGAACGTGAACCAGCAGGAGTTGGCGTTGCCTACGGCCACGTCCTTCGCCCGCCTAACGGGCCGCGCTTACGACCGGGCCGCGCTGGCCGCGCGCCTGCTCGAATGCCTGGAGCGGCGTTACCTGCAACTGCGGGCCGGGCAGGTGGGGGCATTGCGACGCGACTACCTGCAGGCGCTGTACCGCTACCAGGAGGTGCACCCGTTCATCATCGACGGGCGCGCGGTGAGCGGGCAGATTGTTGGGGTAGAGGACGATGGCCGGCTGGCCGTAGCCATCGGCAACGAGCTGCGTCGGTTCGGGCTGCAGGAAATCCGGCACGGCTAGCAACCAAACCGCCGGTAAACGCATCAACAGGAGAAGCGCCCGAAAAAAACATCAAGCATTTCGAATAAAAAATATTCTGCGGGCAACCTTTCCGGCCGGTTCATCGAGTTATTAGTAGAACCATTGTTTAACTTTTACCCGTTAGCTTGGTCTAGTAAACTCAAACCCAGCGGGCCGCGTTGGCTGACAGCCTGACACGCGCAACCCGGCACGGTGCTTGTCATTCCGCTTTCAGCGTTTTCTCACCTTCACCCTTTCTGCTTTCCCTATGCAACTCTTTACTCGCTCCATGGTCGCGCTGGCTTTGCTGGTCATGTCGCTGGCCCCTACCCTGGCCGCCAACATCACCATTCTGGTCGGCGACAACTACTACCGCGGCCCCGGCAACACGACGGGTGCCAGCGACATCCGCACCATTAATGTGGGCGATGTGGTGACGTGGAGCTACGTGGGCCAGCTCAGCCACCCCACCATGTCGGACAACGGCGCCTGGGCCACGTTCCCCATGGATGCCGCCAACCGCACCTTCACCCGCACCTTCGGCACCGTTGGCTCGTTTCCGTACCACTGCACGGCCCACGGCGCGCCGGGAGTAGGCCAGTACGGTGTGCTGACGGTAGTGGGCACGGCCACCGCCACCCTCGATGCCCGCGCCGCCGGCGTGGAGCTGAGCGTGTACCCCAACCCGGCCCGCGGCCAGGTAACGGTGAAGCTGGAGCAAAAAGCCGGTACCGACTACAAACTGCGCCTGAGCAACATCATCGGCCAGGAAATCCGCACCGTGGCCCTGAAGCCCGAGCTGACGGCCACCGGCCTGCCCCTTGACCTGAGCGACCTGCGCAGCGGCGTGTATTTCTACAGCCTGCTCGTGGATGGCAAAGTGGCCAGCACCAAGCGCCTCGTGCTTCAGAACTGATGCAATAAGCCCGAGTGCTCCGAGATTTTATTTCGGCATGCCCGGGCGTATTTCGCCTAATGAGTTGACAAAAAGCAGCCTCGGGCTGCTTTTTGTGTTTCTAGCCTGAAATGATGGAGAGGCGGCGCGGTGCAACGGTGCAGTGCCTACTTTTGCCCTTTCACCAACTTACCCGCTTCTTGTGCCGGCCGCGTTCTGTTCCCGTGCGGCCGGGTGTCTGTGTCTCATCCGATTGTATGCGCTCCTTTAAAAGCCTGAATAACCTCGTTGGCTGGGTGGTTTTTGCCATTGCCGCCGCCACCTACCTGCTCACTCTGGAGCCCACCGCTTCGTTCTGGGACTGCGGCGAGTTCATTGCCTGCTCCTACAAGCTGCTGGTGCCCCATCCTCCGGGGGCGCCTACGTTCCTGCTGCTGGGCCGCCTGTTCTCGCTGTTTTCGTTTGGCGACGTGACCAAGGTGGCCGTGCTCATCAACGCCCTGTCGGGGTTGAGCAGCGCCTTTACAGTGCTGTTTCTGTTCTGGATTATTACCCGCATGGCCCGCAAGCTGGTGCTGCGCGAGGCGGCCGGCAACAGCAACCTGGCCGCCGAAGCCATTGAGCCCACTGGGGGCCAGAGCCTGCTCATTCTGAGCGCGGGCGTGGTAGGGGCGCTGGCCTTCGCTTTCTCCGACTCGTTCTGGTTCAACGCGGTGGAGGGCGAGGTGTACGCCATGTCGGCCCTGTGCACGGCGGCCGTGGTGTGGCTGATGCTGAAGTGGGAAGCTCACGCCAGCGAGCCCGACTCGGACAAGTGGATTGTGCTCATTGCCTACGTTATCGGCCTTAGCATCGGGGTGCACTTGCTGAACTTGCTCACGCTGCCCGCCCTGGGCTTCATCTACTACTACCGCCGCAACCTGAACCCCACCTGGAAGGGTGGCCTCATCGTGCTGGTAGTGAGCATGGTGATTGTGGGCTCCATTCTGGTGGGCATCATCCCCGGCCTGCCCACGCTGGCCGGCAACTTCGAGGTGTTCTTCGTGAACTCGGTGGGCCTGCCCTTCAACTCGGGCCTGTTCATCTTCCTGATTGTGTTTATCGGCCTGATTTGGTTTGGCTTCCGCCTCTCCTTCCAGCGCCGTAGCCAGCTGCTGAACACGGCCATGCTGTGCTTCGTGTTCATCCTGATTGGCTACTCGTCGTACCTGATTGTGCCCATCCGCAGCTCGTTCCAGCCCACCATCAACGAGAATGACCCCGAGGATGTGCTGAGCTTCGTGAGCTACCTCAAGCGTGAGCAGTACGGCTCGCGGCCCCTGCTCTACGGCCCACAGTTCAACGCCCAGCCCGTGGACTACGCCGAGGGCGCGCCCCGCTACGCCCGCGACCTCAAGACCGGTACTTACAAAGAGATTCTGCCGCGCCAGCAGGAGCCTGTGTACCGCGACGAGGACAAGATGCTGCTGCCGCGCATCTACAGCTACGAGCCCGACCAGATTGCCAACTACAAGAAGTGGGTGGACATTCAGGACGGCGTGAAGCCCACCATGGGCCAGAACCTGGGCTTCCTGTTCCGCTACCAGATGGGCCACATGTTCTGGCGCTACTTCATGTGGAACTTCGTGGGGCGCGAGTCCGACGTGCAGCAGGCGGGCGTGGTCACGCCCTTCAGCCCCAGCAAAGCTTCGCTGCCGCCGCGCATCGGCGACAGCCCGGCCCACAACAACTTCCTGGCCCTGCCGCTCATCCTGGGCCTCATCGGCCTGTGGTTCCAGAGCCGGCGCGACAGCAAGGACGCCTGGGTGACGGGCCTGCTGTTTCTGATGACCGGCCTGGCCATCGTCATCTACCTCAACCAGCCGCCGCGCGAGCCCCGCGAGCGTGACTACACCTTCACCGGGGCCACGTTTGCCTTCGCCATCTGGATTGGCTTGGGCGTGCTGGGGCTGGCCGAGCTGCTGGGTAAGGTGGTGAAGGCCGACGGCCTGCGCGCCGGCGTGGCCCTGGCCCTGGGCCTGCTGGTGCCCGGCATTATGGCCGCCCAGGGCTGGGACGACCACGACCGCTCGAACCGCTACAACTCGGTGGACTCGGCCAAGAACCTGCTCGACTCGTGCGCGCCCAACGCCATGCTGTTCACCAACGGCGACAACGACACCTTCCCGCTCTGGTACGCCCAGGAGGTGGAGGGCTACCGCACCGACGTGCGCGTGGCCGTGCTCTCGTACCTGAACACCGACTGGTACATCGCCCAGATGAAGCGCCGCTCCTACCTCTCGGAGGGCTTCCCCATCTCGATGCCGGCCGCGGCCTACGCCCAGGGCACCAACGACATGCTGCCCTACGCCGCCAACCCGGCCGTGCCCAGCGTGAACCTGAAGGAATTCCTGGAGCTCATCAAGAGCAACAACCCGCTGCTGCAGGTGCAGTACCAGGAAGGCGGCCCAAGCATGATGAGCTTCCCCACCCCCAACTTCTTCCTGCCCATTGACACGGCGGCGGTGAAGCGCCTCGGCATCATCCCCAAAGACCGCGAGAAGCAGCTGGTGGATAAGATGGAGTGGAGCATGGGCAAGCGCGCCATCGAGAAGAAAAACCTGGTGATTCTCGACATGATTGCCACCAACAACTGGAAGCGGCCCATCTACTTCAGCAGCACCGTGAACCCCGGCGACTACATGAACCTGCAGCCCTACTTCCAGATGGAGGGCATGGCCTACCGCCTGCTGCCGCTGAAGGACCCGAACTACAACCCCCAGAGCGGCGACGACGGCTTCGTGGAGAAGGACCTGACCTACCAGCGCCTGCTGAAGCAGTTTAGCTACCGCGGCCTGCAAAACCCGCACATCTTCTACGACGAGAACAACCTGCGCTTCCCGGCCAACTACCGCGACAAGTTTGCCCGCCTGGCCAACGCCTACCTGGCCGAGAACAACGTGGCCAAGGCCAAGGAAGTGGCCGACAAGGCGCTGGAGCTAATGCCCGACGCGGCCATCCCCTACGACTACTACTCGCCGCAGCTGGTGCCCGCGCTGGTGGCCGGCGGCGAGAAAGCCAAGGCCGACCAAATCCTCGACACCATGACGCAGCGCTCGGAGCAGATGCTGGCCTACTACGCCACCAAGCCCGACGGCAGCCTGTTTGAAGACGACCAGCGCGGCTACCTCGTGGGCCTGCAAAGCGTGTACATCGCCGCCGAGCGCGCCGGCGACAAGGCCCGCGCCGACAAGGCCCGCGGCCTGATGCAGCAGTACTACCCGCAGTAATACCTGTCGAAATCAAGAGAAAACGGCCGACTCGCAATGCGCGGGCCGGCCGTTTTTACGTTACAAGCCGGAGAGTTACCGTTACTCAATTTTGCTTGGTACGAAGGATTGTGCTTTGCTCAACAAATTTCAGTTATCTATCAAGCCAACCAGCCTAACGGAGATGAAGCGGTTCAGTAAACTTTACGCGCTACTAGTAGTGACGATTATCGCCGCCCGGCCAGCGCACGCCCCATTAGCCACCCCGCGCCCCGATTTCGCCGGCCTCTACCGCGACGCCCCGCACCTGGCCGTAGACACCCGCCGCGAGG
>NZ_BAAGZM010000110.1:0-9958 GCF_054778495.1 Hymenobacter agri | reverse complement strand
CTACTTCGGCCACCGGGGCGGCAGCGGCGGCGGGAGCCGCCTCCGTGGTGGTGGCAGCAGCTGAAGTGCTGGTACCGGCCTTCGTCGTGGTGGTTTTGGTCGTTGTAGCGGCTGGGGCTGCTTCGTCGGTTTTGGGCGCGGCCGGGTCTTCAGCGGCGGGCACCGGAGCCGTCACGGCCGCATCACTCAGCATGAAGGAAGGCGTGACAGAAGCCATGCCCGTGCCCGAACCTTTCGGGAGAGCAATGTAGCCCACCACCAAGGCGATGATAACGCCCACTAAAATGTACGTCAGGCGGTTGTTACCGCCCGAAAGCACGTCTTCATCCTGGGCGTCCAGATTAGGGTTATATTCTTCAGTAGATGCGTTCGGCGTAATTTTTGGGTCCATTGATTTAGAAAGGGGGTGGAGTGAGAATTTGGTCGGATAAAGAGCTAAAAGAATAGCCCTGACACCCAAAGCACCAGGGACTAATCCGCGCAAGTTAAGGAGTTGTGTTGCCATTCCGCAATAGGCTCTTACTCACCAGCCGCCCGCATTCTGCCACCAGCCCCGAAAATCCGGTACGCGGCCCCCTACAACCAACAAAGCCGGAAGCGCCCGTTCAAAAAGGCACTTCCGGCCAAGCCGAAAATCTTTCGTAAAGTCACGCCGAAACCGGCAATTAGGCTATTCGCTGCCCGCTTCGGTACTTGCCGGCGTGGCCGGGCCACCGGGGGCCGCTTCGCCAAACTTCTGCTCGCGGGTACGCAGGTTGTGGTCGAGTTCGTAGCTGCCTTCGGCCTCAAAGCCGGGCCCCTGGGCCTGCTCCCCGGCATTCTGGTGGTCGTTGCCCCCCTGGGGGCTGGTTTCGGAACCGCCGATGTGCAGATTTTCGAGCTGGTCTTTCTGGTTGCTGCGCTCGGTGTAGCCGTTAGCGCCGGTGTAGCGGGCAGCGGTGGGGTCGCTGCTCGCCTTGTTGTTGCTTTGGTCCTGCTGATATTCTTTTTCCTTCTCCAGCTGTTCGTTCTTGGAGAAATGCTTGTTTTCGGTAATATCGGCGTGCTCACCCTCATTCGGGTTGGTACCGTCGCCGGAGAAATTATCAGGAATCATGGGGCGGAAGATTTAGAGGATATGGTGAAATCCCTCAGACGTACGCAGCCCGAGCGGTTGCGTTACGCGAGGCTCCCGGCAAGCCTGCCCTGACGAAGAAAAAAGCGGCCGCCCAGCCTCCAGTTCATTATCCGGAGATATCCGGGCGGTACAAATTCGCGCTACCCGGCACAATGTGCGGGCTACTTCCGGTCGTTCAGTGCCCAGTCGTAGGGATAATACTCAACTGAGTACGTGGCCGGAATAATCTTGCTGTCGCGAAACTGATTGAGGTAGGCCAAGCCGGTTTTGCCCGTGGCCTTGAAATCAGGCTCGTACCACTTGAAAATTTCCGAAATCTGTACCTTTTTGGCCGCGTCGTTCACCCGCACAAATTTGGGGTCTTGCAACACCTTGCGGGCCTGCACCGTGAGCTGGGCATCTACTTGGTTGCCCACGAAAGCCTGCCGGTTGAGGCGCGGGCAGCCTTTGGCCCCGCACACCAGCGCAAAATGAATGCGAGGGTCGTGAAACGGCTCGCGCAGCTTTTTGGCTTCCAGGTCGTTGAGCGTCATCTTCTCGCCGGCCACCGTTACCAGGTTTTTATCGAAAAACCCCGGAATCTTTTGCACCGACTCGGTCGGATAGTGGGCTACCACTTCGCTGATGACCAGAACATTATAGGCATTCAGGTAGAATGCTTCGCGGTCGGCGTCGGTCAGCATTTTGGCGTCGGTAGTTTCGTAGCGCTTTACCAATGCTTTTATTTCGAGCGGATTACGCTTGATGGCGCCGTAGTTTACGTTGCCGTTCTCGTCGACAAATTTGGTGTAGTAAGCAGTAGTAGCCTGCGGCAGTGCCGCCATTGGTGGAGCGGCATCGACCGCCGCGGTAGCACCGCTAAGCAGCACTGCCGCAGCCAGGAGCAGCTGGCGGGCCGGCCGCAGCTGAGGAAGAAATGATTTGCGCATAAGAGAGAAGGGAAAACGAAAAATAAGCGGCCGAGCCTGTAAGGAATTATTCGGCTGCAGTCAATCATTGGGCCACAAACGTACGTACGGAGCCCATTGGTTTGTGGGACGGCCCCGGCCTACATTTGAGCACCACCCAGCTTTTCGCTTTCTTTTTCCGCATGCACCTCGTTATCATCGGCAACGGCATTACCGGCGTGACGTGCGCACTAACCGTGCGCCGCCTGCAGCCCGCGGCGCACATCACGCTGGTATCGGACGAAAGCCCCTACCACTTCGCCCGCACCGCGCTGATGTACGTGTACATGGGGCATTTGCGCTACGAAGACATCCAGCCCTACGGCGACTGGTTCTGGGCCGAGCACCGGCTGGAGCTGGTGCACGCCACGGCCACCGTCCTCGACCCGGCCACCAAAACCATTGCCCTCGCCAACGGCACCACGCTCGGCTACGACCAGTTGCTGCTGGCTACCGGCTCCGAAAGCCGACGCTACGGCTGGCCCGGCCAGCACTTGGCCGGCGTGCAGGGCCTCTACAACCTGCCCGACCTGGCGGCGATGGCCCGCGACACGCACGGCATTGGCCGGGGCGTGGTGGTGGGTGGGGGCCTTATCGGCGTCGAACTGGCCGAGATGCTGCACTCGCGCGGCATCGAGCCGGTGGTGCTGGTGCGCGACAGCCATTATTGGGGCTCGGTGTTGCCACCCGAAGAAGCCAACCTCGTCGACCGCCAGTTTCAGGAAAACCGCGTGGCCGTGCGCTACAACACGGAGCTAAGCGAGATTTTGGGCGATGAAACGGGCCGCGTGCGCGCCGTGCGCACCACGACCGGCGAAGAAATTGCCTGCCAGTGGGTGGGCCTGGCCACCGGTGTGACGCCCAACGTGGCTCTGGCCAACACCTCGGCCATTGAAACCGACCAGGGCATTCTGGTCGACGAGTACCTGCGCACCAACGTGCCCAATATATTCGCGGCCGGCGACTGCGCTCAGCACCGGCAGCCGGCCAGTGGCGAAGTGCCTATCGAGCAGCTGTGGTACACCGGCCGCATGCAGGGCGAAACCGTGGCCCATACCATCTGCGGACAGCCCCTGGCCTACCGGCGCGGTATGTGGTTCAACTCGGCCAAATTCTTCAACCTTGAATACCAGACCTACGGCCAGGCCCCGGCCGTGCCCACACCGGGCCTGAGCAGCTTTTACTGGGAGCATCCGTCGGCCCGAGTCGCGCTACGCATCTATTTCCGGGCCGATGCGCCCCATGCCGTAGTGGGCTTCAACGCGCTGGGCCTGCGTCTACGCCACGCCACATGCGAGCAGTGGATTCGGGAGCGGGTGCCCGTAGGCACGGTACTGGCCCATTTGGGTGCAGCCAACTTCGACCCTGAATTTGCGCGGCAGCCCGAACCCGCCATCGTCGCCGATTTTAACCGGCAGTTTCCTGCTTTGGCAGTATCGCTGAAGCAGCGCAAAGGACTTTTTTCGTTTCTAAAAGGTTGACAAACGATTCGCGACTGCTTACCAGATTCGTAATCTGCACTTTGCCTTACGTTTCCTCGTTTTTATTTTTCACTTCGGTTCAACATCCGTGGATTTCTCCAAGCTATATCGCCCTTCCGCTCTCAACAGCTTCCAGTTCATCGCCCTCACCGGCCTGTTGATGAGTGCCGGCGCGCACCTGATTCTGCACTTTTTTGTGGGGCGCACGCCCGCAGGTTTCGGCTGGCTTTACGTGTGCTGGACGGTATTTTACCTGTTTGGTACCGCCAAAAATCTATTTGGCAAGCCCGATGCACCTCACCATCATCACCACTAGCAGCCCGGCATGTTGCACTCTGCGCCCGGTTCCTCATCCAACTTCTTCTGAATGAATCCTACCCTACCCCCACCACCCCTGCCCGCTACCGCTCCTGCCGAAAAGCTGACGCTGGTGGGCATAGCGGCCGGCCTGCTGGCCCTGCTGCTGGCCTGGGCCGATGCCGACCCCAGCCGCCGCAATACGTGGTTCTGGCTGGCGCTGGGGCTGGTGAGCGCCGGCACGCTAGCCTGGAGTTGGGTGAAATTTGGCCAACATCCGGCGGGCGTGCAGCAAAATAACCTGTGGCTGCGGGCCAGCACCAGCCGCGGGGCTTTGTCCTGGATTACGGGCTTGGTGCTCACGGGTTTTTACGTGGTGCTGTACTGGTTTAGCGGCGACGATGGCCAGGGCCATTTCGGCCTGCTCGATAACCTGGTGCACCCGCTCGACGGGCTCAGCCAGTCCCTGCGCGCCCGGCCGGCCGACCAATGGTTTCTCTACGGCACCTTCTATACCATGGCGGTGCTGCTGATGGGCGCCCGGGCCCTCTGGAAGTATCGGCACGTGCGCTACCAGCTTATTCGTACCGTTTCGGTGATGTTTTTTCAGCTCGGGTTTTCGTTTCTGATTCCCGGCCTGCTGCAATTTTTCCAGAAGCCCGAGTTTTATTTCAACTACTTCTGGCCGCTGCACTACCAGTACCTGTGGCCCAACGACGTGCACGACCTGATAAAAAATGGGCAGGCGTTGGGCACGTTCATGGTATTCTGGGGCGCGGTGATGTCGTTTGTGGCCACGCCGGTGCTCACGTATTTCTACGGCAAGCGCTGGTACTGCTCGTGGGTGTGCGGCTGCGGCGGCCTGGCCGAAACCGCCGGCGACCCCTACCGCCACCTGTCCGACAAAAGCCGCAGCGCCTGGCGCTGGGAAGTGCGCCTTATTTACCTCATTCTGGGCATTATTGTCCTCATCACGGCCCTGCTGTGGGTGCATTTTGCCACCGGCAGCACGCTGCTTGGCGAGGCCGGCAACGTGGCAGCTAAGTGGTATGGGTTTGCCATCGGCTCCGTTTTCTCGGGGGTGATTGGGGTGGGCTTCTACCCCATTATGGGCTCGCGGGTGTGGTGCCGCTTCGGCTGCCCGATGGCGGCCTACCTGGGCTTGCTGCAGAAGCACTTTTCGCGCTTCCGCATCAGCACCAACGGGGGCCAGTGCATTTCGTGCGGCAACTGCTCCAACGTGTGCGAAATGGGCATCGACGTGCAGCAGTACGCCCAGCGCGGCGCGCCCGTGGTGCGGGCCTCGTGCGTGGGCTGCGGCATGTGCAGCACGGCCTGCCCGCGCGGCGTTCTCAACCTCGAAAACGGCCCGCGCGCCGGGCGCACGCAGGCCTCGCCCCTCATCCACGCCGACTCGCTGCGGATATTGAGCTAACCGCGCCATGCAGCACCGACTTCTACCCCGTTCGTTTTGCGTATGACCTCCCGCGTTTTTGGAAAAATCACCCTGCTATTGGCAATGGGGGCGTGCAGCCCAATGACCAAAATTCAGGGTACGGAGCCAAACAGCCACCGCCCGGCATTTTACAGCTCGGTTTCGGGCCTGCCAGTGGTGCCGACCAACCGTGCGCCGCAACAACCATTCGCATTCGACACTTATCCGCGCGGCTTCGACGAAACCCTGGTGTTTCGGTTTGCTCCTTGCTCCGATTCATCCGCGCAAGCTTTTCGCCGCATTCCTGCCCTGCCCAAAATTCTCCGGTCACAGTGGCTGGTAACGGGGCCGGGCACCATTTTCATCGCTTCCAAAAACATTGAATTGGACGAGGTGGAAATTTCAAACCGGGAATGGCAGCATTTTTTGAATTGCCTGGCCGCCGATTCTTCCCAGGCCGTGTACAATACCTTCCTGCCGAGCCCGGCGGCGCAGCCCGTAGCCGATTATTTCACTAATCCTTTTTACCAGTATTTTCCCGTCGTGGGCATATCATATGCCCAGGCAACAGGCTTCTGCCGGTGGCGCGGACAAAAAGTTACGGCCACCTTCAATAGCCGCATAACTGCGCCTGCCAAACGGCAGCGCTTCACCTACCGGCTACCTACGGAACAGGAATGGGAGTCGGCGGCCGGCAATTTCATCAGCCGCGACTACGGCACGCCCTGTACTTCGGTCCGCATCGAAGTGAACCCCAAAGCGGCGGCGTATCTGCAGCAGCGGGCGCGGTCGACGGTGCCGGTCGCGCAAATTGCGCGCGACATCATCCGCTTCAATGCGGCGAAGTCGGAGTTGGTATGGTTCGTTTGTCAGCGCGAACTTCCTTATTTCCTGCGCTCGCCCACTCCCGACTACGTTTACAGCACTGCCCCCAACTCATTTGGCCTGTACCACATGATTGGCAACGTGGCCGAAATGGTGCAAGAGCAAGGAATTGCCAAGGGTGGCAGCTACCGCGACCCATTGGCGGCCTGCACCATTGCCAGCCGCAGCCGTTTCGACGGCCCGGCCCCGAACGTTGGTTTTCGCTGCGTGGGCGAAGTGGCACTGCTGGAGTAGCAAGAAACCGTCGGGCGGAAACGTCGCCGCCCCCCCTGACACTTAGTGCATCCGGTCGTCGCGCACCGGCAGGTTGCTCACAATTGCCCCCTCAATTTCCAGCAGCTCCTGCAGGCGGGCGTCCACCACGGCGGGGTCGCAATATTCCTTGGCCAGGTCCACGTAGCTCACGAAGTGGGCCGCTTCCGACACCATCAGCTCGTAGTAAAACTTACTCAGCTCCTGGTCGGCAATGTGTTGCCAGAGCAGCTTGAACCGCTCGCAGCTGCGCGCCTCGATGAGGGCCGACACCAGCAACTGGTCCATGAGCTGGCGCTCGCGGTCGCCGCCCTTGCGCACGTGGGCCAGCAGCTGCACCACGTATTCGTCTTTGCGGGGCTTGCCCAGCGGGTAGCCGCGCTTGCGCAACTCCAGCAGCACGCGCTCGAAGTGGCTCCACTCCTCGGCCACCAGGTCGGTGAGCTCGGCCACCAGACGGGTTTTCTCGGGGTAGTGAATAATCATGCTGATGCCGGTGCTGGCGGCCTTTTGCTCGCACCAGGCGTGGTCGACGAGAATGTCCTCGATATTTTTCTCGGCAATATTTACCCAGCGTGGGTCGGTATTCAGTTTCAGCTTCAGAATGGTTTTTTCTTTCATGGCGGCTTCGGTTAGTCGAAGAAGTTCCAGCGCACGCCGAACTGAAAGCGGCGCGGGTACCCCGAATAATAGGGTGAGGCAAAATAGCCGTCGCGGCCCAGGTTCTGGTTCAGGTAGGCCACCTTCAGGAATACCGACACGGTTCTGATGTCGGCCGAGAAAAAGGCATTCACGATGGGATAAGCCCCGATGGTAAATTTGTCCTGCTGGTAAAACTGCTGGGTACTGGGGCTGTAGGCGAAGGCCCGGTAGGCTGTTTGGTAGTACAGTTCCAGCCCGGTCTGGCTGAACAGCGCCCGCCGGAAAATATAGGCCTGGTAATACGCCCGCGACTCGCCCACCAGCGCCGGAATGCGCAGGCCGTTCACATCGCCGCCTTTGGTATAAGTAGCCTGGTTATCGAGCCCCACGCGGCCAAACTGCGCCCGGTGCCGGGCCATGCCGATGAGCAGCTGATTGCTGGTGTTCGCCTGCGAGGGCAGGCCATCGAGGTCGTAATACACCAGGTTCCTGATGTTTACGAGGCTGGCGCTGGCTTCGAAGCGCTGCGCCCGCAGGCCCAGCACCGTAGGCAGCTTCAGCTCGAGCCGGCCCGTGAGCTGCTGGGTGCTGGTGTTGGCGAACTTGTCTTCGGTGCCCCGGACTAAGGTATAGTTTCCGTTTTCCCAGTGGCTCCAGCTGTAGTGGTTGCCGAAGAACTCCTGCTGCGTGAGCGTAGGCGAGTACGAATTCACCAGCGCTTCGGCCGACAGCGGCCCGGTGCGCACCCGGCCGCGCAGCCAGTATTCGGGCCGGTAATTATCGGCACTCAGCCCGTTCAGGGGCAGCAGGTACACTTCGCCGGCGGCATCGACGGCGTAGATTGTGCGATAGTTGAATGCCGCCGTGCCGCCCGCAAAAAACTGGTGGAAATTGCGCGTGGGCGCGGCCGGCCCCAGCGTGAGCGCCGAGGCGGTGGCCGCACCGGTGAGCGTGGCAGTTTCGAGCGAGGCCACCCGGTCGCGGGCGTACAGGCGATACTCCACGGCCGAGGTGCGGCCCAGCACGCCCACCGTATTCTCGACCTGGCTGAACTGCGCCCGGTCGATAGTAGCGCCCTGGCTGCCCAGCGCTCGCGGATAGTAGAAGCCCGGGTCGGTAACCGGCTTCAGGGCCAGGTCGGCGTAGCTGTTGTACTGGCGCTTGAAATCGAAGGTGTGGTACACCGTGAGGCCGCGCCCCAGCAGCCGGTAGGTGTGCGTGAAGTACAGCTCGTCGCGGTCTTCGTAATTGATGGACGACGTGAGGTACACCTGCTGCTGGTCGTATTTAAACAAGCTCGACGGGATGGGCGTGCCCGTGGCGTCAACCTCGCTGCGCGCCAGGTCGATGGTGCCGTCGGCGGCGTAGTTGATGGTGGGCCGGATGCCGCCCTGCTCTACGCCCCGGTGGCGGGCGTTGCTGATGTTGAACAGCAGGTGATACCGCTCGTTCTCCGTCTGGAATCGCCCGAAGAGCAGCAGGTTGGAATGCTCCACCAAAGCATCGCGCGACGACCGTGCCGCCGAAATTTTGTTCGACGCAATACGCTCATAATCAATACCTATACTGAAATTTTTCTTCAAACTACGGCTGTAGCTGATTTCGAATACCTGCTCGCCGGCGCTGGATTGAATGTACCGGAAGAAGGAGTATGGCGAGCGCGAATCATAGTACGGCACCGTGCGTGCGTTGTGGGCGTAGCGGTCGAAGGCATTGCGGCCGAAGCGCGCCCCCAGTTCGAGGTTGGGCTGGTAAAGCAGCGGACGCGAGGCCGTACCCACGGCGCCCAGGTCCTGCTGGTACGTGGTGTCGTGCACCCAAAAGCGTTGCTGCGGCCACTTCGTCAGGGTGGTATCGACGGGCGTGCCGCCGGTGGAGTCGCGCAGCACCTCGCTCTCGTAAATGACGCGCGTGGTTTTCGGGCCGTACAGCACCTTGGTCGAGTCGTCGACCACCTGCGCCCGAACAGTTCCGGCCAGCAGCACCAGTACTACCAGACCCAGCCAGCGGCTCAGGCCGGAAACAGAGATAAAATTTTGGGGCAAAGCCTTCAAATGCAAACGAGTAAGTCGACGGCAGTTAGGCGGCCATCGCAACAAAGAAATCAACTCCGGCGGGCGGGCGCTTCGGGCAGCACCCGGCGCAGCAATTCAATATCGGCCACCGAAGCGCCACGGCTGGCAAAGCCGGTGGAGGTTTTCACAAAGTCCGCCTCGCCGGCCACGCACAGCCTAGCGGCCAGCTCAATCTCGGCTTCCGAGAGCAAAGCCGTTTCGATGATGACCTTGAGTTGGGCCTGGTGCACGTGGCAGAGGTCAGCCAAATCCAGAATCTCATCCTGAATGCAGGCAGTTTTCCCCGATTTCAGCGCCGAGATGTTGATAACCATGTCCAGCTCCGTCGCGCCATCATACAGCGCCACCTCGGCTTCCTTAAACTTGACGGCCGCCGTGGAATAGCCCAGCGGAAACCCAATAACCGTGCAAATACCCACCGCCGTGCCGGCCAGCTTGACCGCGGCCAGGGCCACGTAGCAGGGCGGCACGCACACGGTGGCGAAGCCGTGGGCGGCAGCTTCGTCGCACAGTTGCAGGATTTGCGCCTCGGTGCAGTCGGGGCGCAGCAGGGTATGGTCGATTCGGGCGGCGAGGTTCATGGGGCAAAGGTACGCGCGCGGGCGGTGGCCGGTTGGGCCACCTACCCGGTGGGCCGATACCCTGGCTTTTGACCCATGCAAAAAGGCCCTCTATAGGTGCAGCGGGCCTTTTATTGTGCTCTTTCCTACTCCACCGCCAGCTGCTGGGTGGCGGTGCCGCTGCCGGCCGTCACGCGCACGGCATAGAGGCCGGCGGGCAGTCCGGCCAGGTCCAGTTCGGCCGTTGCTCTGGTGGCAGTTTGGGTG
>NZ_BAAGZM010000109.1:0-10064 GCF_054778495.1 Hymenobacter agri | reverse complement strand
GCCGCACCTGGCCCACCGAGAACGGCTCCACCAGTTTCAGATTGAGGCGGTTGGCATCCACCACCAGGTCGAGCGGAGTGGCGCTGCTGGCCAGGTAGGTACCCGTCACGCGCACGTCGTTGCCGGCGCCGCCCACCGTGCCCGAGGCCCCGCCGGTAAGGCGCGCGTCGATGTCGTAGCGGTTGGCGGCCGGGTTGGTGGCTCGGAACACGATGTCGCCAATCTGGGCCTTCTGGAATACCAGGTTTTTGATGGTAGCATCGGCTGCGAACGCCTGGTTTTTCTTGCCCAAGTTGTCGATGCGAGCCGTGCCGTTCAGCTGCCCGGCCACCAACGAGTCCTGCTGCTGCACGATTTTAGCTAATTCGGCCAGCTCAAAATTCGTGAACGTAACGCCCAGCGGCGAGGTGCGCACCTGCGGGTTCTGGCTTTGCAGGGCCAGCGAGCTGCGGCCGTTGGTCAGGTTCAGGCCGTCGGCCACCACCTCGCCGGTGGGATAATAGCGCACGAAGTTGTTGGCGCCGGCCGTCCAGTTCTCGTAGTTAATCACCTGCTCGGGCGCGGCCACAAACTCGTATACCACACTGCTGCCCCGGCCGCCGCCCTGCGCCAGCGCCTGCAGGGTGCCGGCCACCGCCAGCCGCTCGCGGTTGGCCGAATCACCCAAAATGGCGGCGCGGGCAAATAGCTTGTTGTTGGCCACGTTGCCGATGATGCTCGGGCGGCGCAGCTTCAGGGTGCTGTCCTGGGCGGCTTGGGCCAGGCGCAGGCCGTAGTCCAGCTTTTGCGGGTCGGAGTCCACGTTCAGGCGCAGCGAGTCGAGCCGGTAGTTCTGGTAGCGGATAACCGGGATGCTGGTAGTGGCCGTGAGGCGGGCCGCCTGCCGCGAGTAGTCGCCGGCCAGCGTGAAGGGCGAAATCTTCTTCAGCCCCGGCACCAGCTTGGTGGCCAGTGTGGGGTCTTTCAGCCGCAGCGAGTAGGTGAAGTGGCGGTCGGCCCCGTTGGGCACGTAGCGCACGCCGGGCACGTCGAAGTAGCGGTCGAGGTGCTGCTGCAGCTCGGTGGCCAGGTCGCCGAGGTGCACGTTGCCATCCAGGTTCACGTTGGCAATATCGGAGGTGATGGTGGCCAGCGTGCGCCGGTCATTCTGCACGATGCGGCCGTTGAGCGAGTCGAGCGGAAACGCCTGGTTGTCGCGCACAATCACAATCTTGGTGCCGCTGAACGTGCCGTTCAGGGTATTCAAATTTGAGCCGCGCAGGTTGGCCACCAAGTTGCCCTGCACGCGCAGGTCGCCGCCGGTATAAAAGCCCAGCGCCGTGAGGTTGGCCCCGCGCAGGTTCAGCCTGGTTACCTCGTAGGTGGGGTTGTTGGGGTCACGCAGGTTCACCACGGCGCTCAGGTCGAGGTTCAGGTTGGGGTCGTTTTTGCTGCTGGCGTTGATGACGTAGCGGTTGCGGTCGAGGTCAACCGTTGCGGCCACGCCGCGGTAGGTGTAGCCGTTATAGCGGGCGCTCTGCACGTTGGCGCGCACCTGGCCCACCAGCGTGTTGGGGTTTTGCAGGTCGCCGGTGGCGTTGATGCGACCCGTGGCCGTCACGCGCCCAATCGTGGGGTCCTTCAGCAGCTTGCCAAAATCAAACCCGCCCACCGCGAACGTGCCCACCACCGGCTGCCGCCCGTTAGCCTGCTTGGCCCCCAGCCGCCCGCTGAACGCGAGGTTGCCGTAGGTCGAGCGCAGCTTCAGGTTAGTATCGAAGGCCAGCGTGGTCGGCCGGCCTTTAAAGGTGCCGCTCACCGCCACCGTGGGCGGAATGCTGATGTTGCTCGGAATGCTACCCTTCGGCGCGAGGCTGAGAATATCGGCTCGCGTGGTGTGGAAATCCTGAATGTCGAGGTCGGCATACAGCCGCCCGTCGGTATTCGGCAGGCCCTGAATGCGGCCACGACGGGCCTTCAGCACCGTGTTGCGCAGGCCCACAAACTCCAGGTTACGCACCGAGAAGTCGCCCACTCGGCCGGCAATCTGCCCGTTCAGCAGCACGCTCTGATTGGGGCCGGTGTTGAACGGGGAGGTGCCGGCCAGGCTCGGGGCCAGGTACAGAATATCCCGAAAGCCCAGGCGCACATTGCGCAGGTCGCCTTCAATCTTGAGGTTGGCCAGCTGCTTCACGTCGCTCAGCGCAGCCAGGTCTTTGTAGCCGATGGCCAGCGTGCGGCGGATGCGGGTGTGCGGCGTAATCAAGTCGAGGCTGTCGAGCCGAATCTGCACCGAGTCGTACACCACGTTGGCCTTCCAAGAGTCGACTTTAAAGCCACTCTTTTCCTGCCCGGCCAGGTTATCGACGCGGCCGGTGGTGCTGTTCTCCGAGTAGCTGACGTTGTGCGTGTTCAGCGTCAGGTTGGTGAAATCGAGGTGGTTGTAGTCGAGCGCCGGCAGCCGGGTGCGCTGCTTCGGCTGGTTGAAGTTGTCGAACTTCACCGCCAGCCCGCTGATGTCAGACTCATCGAGCCGCACGCGCCAGCCCGGCGACGCGGCCGCCTGGCCAGCAGCCGCTTTGGCCTTGTCGGTGGCTTCGTCGAGCTTGCGCACGGCCTCGGCGGGGTTCACCACGCGCTGTTCCACTGGTACGGCCTCGTTCTGGGCGTAGGCGAAAGTGGTGTTTTTCAGGGTGAGCTTGCCCAGCGTCACGCGCTGTTTTTGCAGGTCGATGTTCTTGGCCGTGACATCGGCTAGGCCGATGCGGGTGCTGATGAACTGCGCCGCCGGGTCGTTCTGATACACGAAGGCCACGCTGTCGAGCGCCGCGTGGTTCAGCCCCAGTTGCAGCGTCAGCGGCTCGGTGGGACCGGGAGTTGCAACCTCGGGGGCGGTTTTGGTTTGCACGATGCGGATGGCCGAGCGCCGCAGCGCCGCGTTATCCACCTTGTAAATGGAGTTATCCACATCTACCTCGTCCATATTGGCCGTGAACTCGCCGATGCGGGCCCGAATGTCGGAGCCCGTCACCTGGTCGTTCTGGGTGAAGTAGATGTTGGTGAGCCGGGCTTTGCCGATGTCGTATTTCAGCCCCGACGACGTGGTATCGACCGGCGCGGCGGGGTCGGTGAAGGCATTGATGATGAAGTCGTAGTTGTTCACCGAATCGGGCTCGGTGCGCGTGAGGCGCACTCGGCCGTCGTTCAGCTCCACGTTCGACACATTCACCTGCTTGTGCAACAGGGCCCAGATATCGAGGTCGACGCCGAGGTGGCCGACGGAAAGCAACGTGTCGCGCTGCTGGTCTTCGAGGTACACACCGTCGAAGTTGATGGCGTGGCGGAAGTCGGTGCGGAATTTCCCGATGCGGACTTCGGTCTTCAGCTTATCGCGCAGGTAGCCTTCGGCGCGGCGGGCCACAAAGTCTTGGCCAGACGGGAATTGCAGAAACACCACCACCCCAATAATAAGGAGCAGAAGGAAGGCCAGTAGCCCTAGAATTCCATAAAGAGTTCGGCGCAGAAAAGTGGACAAGGCAGGAAGGAATTAGCAACGACACAAAGCGGGCAGCCCTTCCAAACGCAAGAACGGCGGCGCGGGTTGGCCGGAGCCGCGGGCCGGTGGGTTGCTAAACGTCGGCTGCCCGGTCTGCGTAAGCCCCGGCTTTGGCCGTGCTGGTGCGCAACCGTTTGAGCATTTCGGCGCATTTCCGGCTTCATAAATCCTCCCTTGGCAAGTGCCTATCTTGCGTCCCCAACCCCCACCAGTTTGCCCATGATACTACGTTTCTCCCTACCCTACCGCACTATTTTTGGCCAGCGCCTGGCCGTTTGCGGCTCGCACCCGAGCCTGGGCAACTGGCAGCCCGCCGCGGCCGTCGACCTCAACTACGACGAAGCCACCGGCTGCTGGAGTCTGGAAGTCGAGTTGCCCGATACCGCTGCCGAGCTTACCTATAAGTATATGCTGCGCGACGACAACACCGGCGCGCAGCACTGGGAGTTTGGCCCCAACCGCCACATCTCCTACAACCCCGCTAACGCCTCTCGCCTGCACCTGGCCGACTATTGGCGCGCCCCCGCTCAGCCCGAAAACGAGCTGCTCACCGCCGCCTTCACCAAAGGCCTGTTCCGCCGCCCGGCCCGCGCTACAGTAGCTTCAGCCGCTGCCGAGGCTCCGGTACCCAAAGCCAAAAAAGCGCCCGCCAAAACGAAAGCGGCCAAAACCGCCGTAGCCGAGCCAACGACCAACAACCAACAATCAACAACCAACGCCGCCCCCGCCGCCGGCGAAACCATGTTCCGCCTGCTGGCCCCGCGCGTTGAGTCGCACCTGGGCTTGTGCGTGCTCGGCTCCGACCCGGCGCTGGGCTCCTGGGACAACACCAAAGCCCTCGTGCTGTCGGATGCCGACTACCCGACCTGGACCGGCACCGTGACGCTGCAAAACCCCGGCGAGGACTGCCTCTATAAATACGCCATGTGGGATGCGGCCGCCGGCCACGCCCTCGATATGGAAGGCGGCGAAAACCGCGTGGTGCCCGCCACGCAGCAGACCGCGGCCGCCCGCGTGTTCAACGACGAAGCCTACCGCTACGCCGATGCCTGGCGTGGAGCCGGCGTGGCCCTGCCCGTGTTTGCCATGCGCAGCGCCCAGGGCCTCGGGGTAGGGGAGTTCACCGACCTGAAGCTGCTGACCGACTGGGCCGTGCAAACCGGCATGAAGCTGATTCAGATTCTGCCCATCAACGATACCACCGCCACCCACACTTGGGTCGACTCGTACCCCTACGCCGCTATTTCGGTGTTTGCCCTGCACCCGCAGTTCATCCACCTCGAAGGCATTGCCGCGCTCAAAGACAAGAAGGCCGCCAAGGAGCTGGCCCAGGTGAAAGAGCAGCTAAAC
Organism: Hymenobacter agri; assembly: GCF_054778495.1. Classification (NCBI taxonomy): domain Bacteria; kingdom Pseudomonadati; phylum Bacteroidota; class Cytophagia; order Cytophagales; family Hymenobacteraceae; genus Hymenobacter; species Hymenobacter agri. The sequence continues at coordinate 5,179 of NZ_BAAGZM010000109.1, read as the reverse complement.
GCCAAGGATTTCGTGGACTACGAGCCGGTGATGGCCGCCAAGTGGAAATTCCTGAAGCTGCTCTACAAGCAGGAGAAGGCCGCCTTCCTGGCCGACCCGGAGTACCGCGAGTTCTTGGCCAGCCAGGGCAGCTGGCTGGTGCCCTACGCGGCCTTCTCGGCCCTGCGCGACCGGTTCGGTACCGCCGATTTCAACCAGTGGCCCGCCGAATACCGCTCGCCGCAGAATCTGGGCGAGCTCACCACCGAAACCACGGCCGATTACGACGATTACGGCCTGTTCTTCTTCACCCAGTTCCACCTCGACAAGCAGCTGCGCGAGGCCGTGAACTACGCCCGCTCCAAGGGCGTGGTGCTGAAGGGTGACCTGCCCATCGGCATTTACCGCCACTCGGTAGATGCCTGGACCCAGCCCGAGCTCTACCATATGAACGCCCAGGCCGGCGCCCCACCGGACGATTTCTCGACCACCGGCCAGAACTGGCGCTTCCCCACCTACAACTGGACGCGCATGGCCGAAGACGGCTACCTGTGGTGGAAGCAGCGCATGGGCCACCTGGCCCGCTACTTCGACGCCCTGCGCATCGACCACATCCTGGGCTTCTTCCGCATCTGGGAAATGCCGGTGGAGTCGGTGGAGGGCCTGCTGGGCCACTTCTCGCCGGCCCTGCCGCTGCACCGCCACGAGATTGAGCGCCGCCTCGGCTGGTTCGACTACTCGCGCCTGTGCCAGCCCTACATCCGCTGGCACATGCTGCAGGACATCTTCCAGGGCGAAGCCGAGGCCGTATTCAACGAGTATATGGACGATGCCAGCTACGGCCGCATCCACCTCAAGCCCCACGTCGATAACCAGCGCAAGATTGAAGCCTACATCGCCAGCAAAGTGGCCGCGCAGCCCGAGCACGCCGACTACTTTGCCTGGCTGGAAAAAGGTCTGTTCCGGCTCGTGAACGAGGTGCTGTTCGTGCCCGCCGGCGACGACTTTTACCACCCGCGCATCACCCTGAACAAGAGCTACTCCTTCCGCGAGCTCGATTCGGAGGAAGACCGTCGCCGCTTGTACGATGATATCTACGTCGACTTCTTCTTCCGCCGCCACGAGGAGTTCTGGCGTCAGCAGGGCTTGACGAAGCTGCCGCCCGTGCGCTACGCCACCGACATGCTCATCTGCGGCGAAGACCTGGGCATGGTGCCCGCCTCGGTGCCCGGCGTGATGAAGCAGCTCGGCATGCTGGGCCTGAACGTGCAGCGCATGCCCTCAAACCCCGAAGTCGAGTTCAGCCACCCCAACGACGCGGCTTACCTGAGCGTCGTCACGCCCAGCAGCCACGACACCAGCACCGTGCGCGGCTGGTGGGAGGAAGACCGGGTGCGCACCCAGCGTTTCTTCGAAACTATCCTCGGCCACTGGCGCGAGGTGGCGCCGTTCTACTGCGAGCCCTGGGTGGCGCGCGAGATTCTGGTGCAGCACCTGTACTCGCCGGCCATGTGGGCCATTTTCCCGCTGCAGGATTTGCTGGCCATCGATGGCCACCTGCGCCGCGCCAACCCGCACGACGAGCAAATTAACGTGCCCAGCAACCCCACCCACTTCTGGAAGTACCGTCTGCACCTGCCGCTGGAGGAACTGGTTGAGGCGGTAGGCTTCAACGAGCCGCTGCGGGCGCTGGTGGCGGTCAGCGGGCGTGGGTAACGATTTTAGGTTCTACTCAGTCATCAAAAAAGCCTCTTCCTGTGCGGGAAGGGGCTTTTTTGATGCAAACGGTGTATGCGCAACCTAACGCGGCAGGCCATAGGTGACAGCCAGTGCAATTGCGGCCAAGACAAGATTTAATCGTTTAGTAACAGGGCCATGCGCAGGCTTGGTGATAAGCCAGTGGCTACGAAATCATGGATGGATATTGTACCCGGTAACTTGTTTAGAATTTATAAATACTTGGACTATTGCAATAAGATTTATTTTAAACGTTTTTGAAATCCGCTTATACAAAAAGTTCGTAAGTCGGCGCCATTTAAATGCTACGGTATGTTAACTGGTTGTTACGCTGGATAATGCCGGTTCTGGGATTTCTGTGAACGTTAATCGGGTAAAAGGTGGTGTTTGTCGAAATTATCGGCCCTGTCCATCCCGTCAAACATAATTTTGCAGTGTTCAATAGGAGGATTAGCGGAGATATAAAGACCGTGTTAGTTGGGTTGTTTCATCGCTTTTCAAGCGCTACAATTCTGTCAATGAGCCACGTATTCTTTCAAGTACAACACACATTGCTGCTGCGGGCCCACGGGCCAGTCGGCACCGGGCGCTAGCTCGGCGGATGCCTTTGTGCACCCGGCTTCACAACGCCTGATTTCATTTTGCTTCATTCCCCATTTTCCACAAACACACCCTTATGAGACAAACCCTACAAACGTTCTGGCTGCTTTTGCTGCTGGCGTTGCCTGGCTGGAGCCAGGATGGGCCCTTGCGTAGTGCTGCGCCGCTTCGGTTGATACCGGGCCGCAATGTGTCCGAAACCCCGGTGCAAGCGCCTGTTAAGCGAAACGGTGCCCGGCCAATGGCGGCGCCCGTGGCGCTAAACTATTCGACCGGCGTGGCCGTCAATTCGGCGGCGGTGCTGATACCCAACCTGCAGTACACGGTGACGAGTCCGAACACTATTTCGTCGGCTACCGTGACCGTGCCCTCCGCTAACGGGGCCAAAGGCACGCTGTATGCTTACAACGCGGGTAATGGGGCCAACGGCGTGATTACTGCCAACAACACGGCCATCAACTACAGCTTCACCACCTACCCCAACCTGGCTTTCCAGCCGGCCAACGGTTTTGTGGGCCCTTATACTTTTACCTACACCGTCACGGACAATACCGGTGCCGTTTCGAACTCGGCTACTTACACGATTTACGTGGGAGCGCCCACGGCCAAGCCGCAAACCTCGCAGGTGCTGCTGAGCTCATTCGGCGCCGTAACGCTGTCGCTGCCACTGGTGGGCACCCCCGACCCGGCCACGACCAATACGGTGAACGGTTTTATTATTCGGACGCTGCCTGCAGGTTCGGCCGGGGTACTGGCGCTGAACGGCACTCCCGTAGCCGTGAACCAGGTAATTGCTACTACTGACGCTGCCAACCTGACGTTTGACCCGGCAGCGGGCTACTTCGGTACGGCCGTGTTTACCTATTCGGCGCGCGACAACGCGGGCAACATTGGCGCTGCGGCCGGCTACGGCATTCCGGTCAGCAACGGCCTGTGCAGCGCGGGCGCGGCCACTACGCAGCGCAGCGTACTCGATTTTACGTCGCGCACGATTGGCGAAAACTTCGCCGCCACGAACAGCATCACCGTTGATGGGGTGACCGTGACCGCCAGCCCGGCGGCTTACCCGTTTACGGCGGGCTCCAACACGCAGAGCTCGTTTGATGTGCAAGACCTCACGGGCCTGCCCGGCAAGGGCATTGCCTGGCAGGAGAACTACAACACGGGCTCGTCGAAAAGCTCGAGCGTAACGTTCACCTTCAGCAAGCCGGTCGCCAACTTCACGATGACGATGGGCGACATTGACCGCAACACTACCACCAATGCCGACCAGGAATACATCGACCGGGTGGTGTTCAACGGCTATGATGCCAGCGGCAACCTGATTACGCTCTCGTCGGCAAACGTGAGCACTGGGGTAGGCAACACGTTCAGCGGTGGCAATGCCGTGACGGCTACTGCCGGTTCGGATTCGGACCCTGCCAACAACGTGACGGTTACTTTCCCGCAGTCGATTACGCGCCTGACGCTGACGTACAGCAACCAGACGGCCAACGCCGATGCTGGTTTCCAGTTCACTTCTATTCCGCAGTTTGAGTGGTGCAACTCGGCCGCGGCGGCGGCGGTAGCCACTACCATTAACGGCCCGAGCACGGCCGTGGTGGGCCAGACGGTGCAATACACGGCTACTACTATCAACAACGGCGGCCAGACGGCCACCAACGATGTGGTGACCATCACCCTGCCCAACAAACCGGCCGCCGGTACCGTGACGGTGACCAATGGCACCTACGACCCCAGCACCGGTATTGTAACCTTTGCCCCGCAGGACATTGCCAGCGGCGCTACGGTTACGAATGTGGTGCGTTTCGTGGCGCAGGCTTCACCCACTACCGTAACCGGCACGGCCGCCAGCACTACCAGTGCTTTTGATGCCGATGCCAGCGACAACAACGGCTCGATGGCCAATGCTACCGTGAGCACGGTGGTATCGCCCACGGGCGCGGCCGGTACCCCGGCCCCCTGCGCCACGGCCGGCAAAGACGGCGCCGTGACGCTTTCGACCAACCCCAACGCGTACTATCCCAGCATTGCGGCCCAAACCCGGGCGGCTGGCTCCACCACTATTCAGGTGGGCCCGGCCCGTGGCGCAGCTACCAACATTGCTCCCGGCGACCTACTGCTGGTTATTCAAATGCAGGGTGCCGACATCGACGCCAGCAACACTAATACCTACGGCAGCGGCCAGCCGGGCACTCCGGTGAACGGCAACAGCGTGACGACCAATTTCACCGCCGGCACCTACGAGTACGTAGCCGTAGCTGCTGGTAGCGCCACGGTAACGGCGGGCTCTGGTGGCACCATTACCCTGGCCACGGCCCTGAAGAACAGCTACGTGAACGCCGTAGCCACGGCAACCACCGGCCAGCGTACTTTCCAGGTGGTGCGCATTCCGCAGTATTCGACCCTGACTTTGGCCGCCAACATCGTACCCGCTGCCTGGGATGGCAGCACGGGCGGCATTGTGGCTATCGGCGTGGCTGGCCAGCTCAACATGGCGGGCTACAGCATCGATGCCTCGGGCAAAGGCTTCCGTGGTGGCGCCGGCCGGCAGTTGGGCGGCGATAACACCACTACTACCAACACTGACTACCGCTCTTCGGCAGCGCTGAATACACACGCCACCAAAGGCGAAGGCATTGTGGGCACACCCCGCTACGTGAACGACAACAACGCGCTGCTCGACACGCGCACCAGCCCTCTGGCCTTGCCGGCGGGTTTGAACGACGGCTACCCGAACGGCGATAACGGCCGCGGTGCCCCCGGCAACGCCGGTGGCGGCGGTACCGATGCCAACCATTTCAACAACGACCAGAACACTGGTGGCGGCGGCGGTGCCAACGGCGGCCAGGGCGGCCGGGGC
>NZ_BAAGZM010000108.1:0-10261 GCF_054778495.1 Hymenobacter agri | reverse complement strand
CGCCACCGGGGCGCTGGTGGCAACGCACCAAGGCGCCACGCCCCGCATCAGCGAAGCCGAGGTGGCGGAGCTACTGGCGGCGCAGGCGGTGTAACCCCACCCCCCGGCCCCCTCCCCCGGAGGGGGAGGGGGAGCCTGATGCTTTCAAAATCTTAATCAGTTCATTACTAAAAACTCGTGCTTCGCGCTCGTCAGGCTCCCCCTCTCCCGGAGGGGAGGGGGCCGGGGGGTGGGGTTACAACGTCCAATGAAAAACGCCTTACTGCTAACCCTGCTGGCGGCCGCCAGCCTGGCCGCCTGCACCCAGGAAACCGAAACTGCCGAAACCACCGCCGCCCCCAACAGTGCCCCCGTGCCGCCGGTGCCGGCCGACAGCCTGCGGCCGGCCACGCCGCAGTACCGGCCCGGCTACCACTTCTCGCCCGCCGCGCACTGGATGAACGACCCCAACGGCATGGTGTACCTCAACGGTACCTACCACCTGTTTTTCCAGTACTACCCCAAGGCCATGGTGTGGGGGCCCATGCACTGGGGCCACGCCACCAGCCGCGACCTGGTGAGCTGGCAGGAGCAGCCCATTGCCTTGTACCCCGATTCGCTGGGCTGGATTTTCTCGGGCTCGGCGGTGATTGACAAGGACAACACAACCGGCTTTGGCAAGAATGCGATGGTGGCCATCTTCACCCACCACAACGACCCCGAGGAGAAAAAGAAAACCGGCCGCCACCAGTACCAGAGCCTGGCCTACAGCCTCGACGAGGGCAAAAGCTGGACGAAATACAAGGGTAATCCCGTGCTGCCCAACCCCGGCATTCAGGATTTCCGCGACCCGAAAGTGAGCTGGAATGAGCTGGCCAAGAAGTGGATAATGACCTTAGCTACCAAGGACCGCATCACCTTCTACAGCTCGCCCAACCTGAAAAGCTGGACCAAGGAAAGCGAATTCGGCGCGAAGCTGGGTGCCCACGGCGGCGTATGGGAATGCCCCGACCTTTTCCCGCTCAGCCTCAACGGCAAAACCTATTGGGTGCTCATCGTGAACCTGAACCCCGGCGGCCCCAACGGCGGCTCGGGCACGCAATACTTCGTGGGCAGCTTTGACGGCCACACCTTTACGCCCCTCAACGAGCAAACCAAGTGGGCCGACTACGGCCCCGACGACTACGCCGGCGTAACCTGGAACAACACGCCCGGCCGCCGCATCTTCCTGGGCTGGATGAGCAACTGGGACTACGCCAACCAGGTGCCCACCTCGCCCTGGCGCAACGCCACCACCATCCCGCGCGAGCTGGCCCTGCGCCAAGTGGGCACCGAAATCTACCTCACCTCGCAGCCGGTGAAGGAGCTAGCCAGGCTGGCCCAGCCCGCCGTGACGCTCCAGGACGTGAAAGCCACCGCCGCGCCCACCGACCTGACCAGCCAACTCAAGTTCAGCGGCGACAAGTATTCATTGAAGATGAGCACCGCGCAGCTCCAGGATTTCGCGCTGGTGCTCGGCAACACGGCCGGCGAGGAGCTGCGCCTGGGCTATGATGCAAAGGCCAAGCAGTATTACATTGACCGCAGCAAGTCGGGGCCAATGAACTTCAGCGCCAAATTCTCGGGCCGGCACGTGACGCCGCGCCTGGCCACCGCGCCGGAATCGGATATCACGCTGTACGTTGATGCCACATCGGTGGAGCTGTTTGCCGACGGCGGGCTGAGCGTGGCGTCGGAGCTGTTTTTTCCGTCGCAGCCTTTCACTACTATTAAGCTCGAATCTTCCGCCGCGATGACTGCACAGCGCTTGACGTACAATCAATTGAGCAGCCCGCAGCTACAAGCGGCCAAGTAGCGGCCGGTGCGCCGGAGGGGATGGTTCAACGCTCAATCATCTCCTCCGGCCGCACGGCCGCCGGGCGCTGGCGCACCGACTCGTACACCACCAGCGCCACCAGCAGCCCCAGCAAAATCAGCGACGAGCCCTGCGTACCGAAACCCAGTCCGTTTTTCGCTACCGGCTTGGTTAGCAAATCGCCAAACGTGGCCCCGAACGGCCGCGTGAGCACAAACGCTACCCAAAAAAGCAGCACTCGCGATAAGCCAGTGAAGTAATACAGCGCCACCACCACGGCCAAGGCCCCGCCAATCAGCAGCGCCCCGCCGCCAAAGCCCAGCCCCGAGTCGTCGGCCAGAAAATCGCCCAGCGCGGTGCCCAAAGTGTTCGAAAACAGAATGGCCGCCCAGTAGAACAGCTCGGCCTTACGCGACTGCACATCGGTAACGGAAAGCGACTTCTCGCTCAGCCACCACGCCCCTAGGATAACCAGCAGTATCGCCACCAAAATGGCAGCCCCCGTGGCGTAGCCCAGCCCCAGCGTGCGGTCCATATAGTCCGACATGGTGGTACCGGCCGTGCTCGTGGCCAGAATCACGGCCCAGTACAGCGCCGGAATGTAGCGCCGCGCCGCCAGCTGCCCGGCCAGCGTCACGAAGAAAAACCCGATGAGAATCAGCGAGCTCACGGCGTAGCCCACCTGCATGGTTTGGGCCAGCTGGTCGCCGGCGGTTTCACCCAGCGTCGTGGCGCAGATTTTCATAATCCAGAATAGCAGGGTGACTTCGGGAATTTTCTTCATGGCATGCTGCAGCGAAGGTGAGCCGCCAAGATGCTGCCCGATGCTGAAGAAATGTTGAAGATACCCGTGCCCGGGGGGTTGTCACCAGACAATTCTGTGCGTTGCCTGCCGTGCGATTTCGCTAATTCAGCAAATACAAAAAGGCCCATTCCTGAATCAGGAACGGGCCTTTTTTTGTGGCAACAGTTGGAATCGAACCAACGACACCAGCATTTTCAGTGCTGTGCTCTACCAACTGAGCTATGTTGCCGTCTCCCCGGGGCGTCTTTTAGGTTGCTTTGGGGACCGCAAAGGTACGAATGCAAAACAACGGCGCAAGAAGTTGAGTAAAAAAAGTGTTGAAGGCCGCATCTTTTTCTTCAAAGTATTCGGCATGCCGACTATCTTGCGTCCCCAAACGTTCCCGCCTTACCTTTACCGCATGGTGCAATCTATCCTCTTCCTGCTGCTGCTGGTCGCCGCTTTCGGCCTCTTCACGTGGCAGGTCCGGAAAATCCGGGCCAACATCCTCGTCGGGCGCGAGCGCGACATGAGCGGCAACGCCGCCGAACGGTTTCAGAAAACCCTGCTGGTGGCCTTCGGGCAGCAGAAAATGTTCAAGCGCCTGACGCCGGCCCTGTTGCACCTGGTGGTGTACGTGGGCTTTCTGGTCATCAACATCGAGGTGATTGAAATCGTCATCGACGGCTTGTTTGGCAATATTTTCGGCTTCCACCGCGCGCTCAGCTTCCTCGGGCCGGTGTATGACGCGCTGATGGCCGTCAACGAAATTCTGGCTGCGCTGGTGATTGTGGCCGTGGCCGCCTTCTGGTGGCGCCGCAACAGCAACCCGCCGCTCAAGCGCTTCACCGGCCCCGAGCTGCGGATGTGGCCCAAGCTCGACGCCAACATCATTCTCTATATTGAAGTGGCGCTGATGCTGGCCTTGTTCTTCATGAACACGGCCGACCTCCAGCTGCACCAAATGGAGGGCAAGGACCTGCCCGGCGCCTTCCCCATCAGCGGCCTGCTCACGGGCCTGCTGCCCAGCAGCGAGGGCACCCTGCACGTGCTGGAACGCCTGGGCTGGTGGATTCACATCACCGGCATCCTACTGTTCCTCAACTACCTGCCCAGCTCCAAGCACTTTCACATCATCATGGCGTTCCCGAACGTGTGGTACTCGCGCCTGGTGCCGCAGGGCCAGTTCTCGAACGTGGAAAGCATCACCAACGAGGTGAAGGCCATGATGGACCCCAGCTTCGTGGTGCCGCCCGCCCCTACCGCGCCCGATGGCTCGGCCCTGGCGCCCACGCCCTTCGGCGCGAAGGACGTAGAAGACCTGCCCTGGACCAACCTGCTGAACGCCTACTCCTGCACCGAGTGCGGCCGCTGCACTTCGGTGTGCCCGGCCAACCTGACGGGCAAGCTGCTCTCGCCGCGCAAAATCATCATGGACACGCGCGACCGGATGGAGGAGAAGTATAACTCGCCGCTCATCTTCCGCCCCAACGTGTACGGCGAGGAAGCCAAGCACGAGCCCGTGACCGACCTGATGGAAGCCACCCTGCTGCGCGGCAAGGTGACGCCCGAGGAGCTGTGGGCCTGCACCACCTGCAACGCCTGCGTCGAAAGCTGCCCCGTGAACATCAACCCGCTGGAAAGCATCATCGAGATGCGCCGCTTCCTGGTGCTGGAAGAATCGGCCGCGCCGAACTCACTGAATGTGATGTTCTCCAACATCGAAAACAATGGCGCGCCGTGGGCCTTCTCGCCGTCAGACCGGTTCAACTGGGCCGATGACTTGTTTGCGGCGGAGAAGCCGGCGGCTACGGTTGCTTAAGTAGCTACTGTGAAAGACGGTCATGCTGAGCGCAGTCGAAGCATCTCTACCGTGCAAGTAATCAGTTAGTAATCAAAATGAAATAAGATAGTTGCGCGGTAGAGATGCTTCGGCTTCGCTCAGCATGACGTTCTGCACCCCTTATAATTATGAATCCCGAAGCTCCCGCTAAAAAGCAAATTACCGTTCCCGTCATGGCCGATTTGGCGGCCCGCAACGAGTCGCCCGAAATCCTGTTCTGGGTGGGCTGCGCCGGCGCTTTTGATGACCGGTACAAGCGCGTGACCCGCGCCTTTGTGCGCATCCTCGACCACGTGGGCACCAAGTACGCCGTGCTGGGCCTGGAAGAAAGCTGCACCGGCGACCCCGCCAAGCGCGCCGGCAACGAGTTCCTGTTTCAGATGCAGGCCATGCAGAACATCACGACCTTGAACGGCTACGGCATCAAGAAAATCGTGACGGCCTGCCCGCACTGCTTCAACACCATCAAGAACGAATACCCGGCGCTGGGCGGTGATTATGAGGTAATTCACCACAGCACATATTTGCAGCAGCTCATCAACGAGGGCAAGGTGGGCGTGACGGGTGGCGAGAGCTTCAAGGGTCGTCGCATCACCTTTCACGACTCGTGCTACCTGGGCCGCGCCAACAACATCTACGAAGCCCCGCGCGAGGTGCTGGCCGCCCTCGATGCCGACCTGGTGGAGATGAAGCGCAGCCGCGCCAACGGCCTGTGCTGCGGCGCGGGCGGCGCGCAGATGTTTAAGGAACCCGAGCCCGGCAAGAAGGACATCAACATCGAGCGCACCGAGGAAGCGCTAGCCACCCTGGCCGGCAAAGCCGACGCGCTGGCCAACCTGGGTGGCGTGGAAACCGAAACCGCCGCGCCCGGCGCCCACGACCTGCAGGGCAGCATCATTGCCGTGGGCTGCCCCTTCTGCATGACGATGATGAGCGACGGCCTCAAAAACAAGGAGCAGGAAAGCAAGGTGCAGGTGTTCGACCTGGCCGAGCTGGTGGCTTCGGCTGAAGGCATCAACGCTTAAAGTCGGCCTCGGGCAAATTTTGTAGGCGACCTTGTGCCGCTGTTCCGCCATTGGGCGGGGCGGCGGCACTTTTTTTTTGCGGCGCTGCCGTTGCCGAGGCTAGCAGCTCCGCGAATAATCTGACAAATCGGTGAATTATGTACGTTGCTTTTGACCAACTGCCCGCCACGGCGCGGGTGTGGATTTACCAAGCCAGCCGCTTGCTAACCAACGAGGAAACCATTGGCTTGCTGCCGGCCCTGGCTCGCTTCGCGTCGGACTGGACCAGCCACGGCCGCAGCCTGCTGGCATCGGCCGAAATTTTGCATCAGCATTTCTTGGTGCTGGGCCTCGACGAAGCGGTGGCCGGGGCCAGCGGCTGTTCCATCGACGCTTCGGTGCGTTTCGTGAGCCAGGTAGCGCAGCATTTGGGCGTTGAACTGCTCGATAAATCGCGGCTGGCCTTCGTAGAAAACGGGCAGATACACCTACTGGACCGGCGCGAGTTGAAAGCTGCCGTTGCCGGCGGCACCCTGATGCCCGACACGCTCTATTTCGATAATACTTTAGCGACTAAAGGCGAGTTGGATACCCAGTGGCCGCGGCCAGCGGGCCAAACCTGGCTTGCCCGCTACTTCGGAACGGTGGAAAAATAACAGGGGCTTGCGTGAATCCTACGCAAACGTAGTATTATTGCTAACGAAAAGTTTATGAGCCGAAAATCCCCTTTTTCGGTTTTCTCTTCGCCACCCCCTCCCCTCCTCCCCCCAGACCACCTATGAGTAAACGATTATTCACCTGCGTCGCGGCCAGTTCGGTCGTGTTGCTAAGCGGCTGCGCGACATCGGGCGGCATTAAGGGCGACAAGCAGTTTGCCCGCGGCCAGTATGAGTTGGCCATTCCGCTCTACAAGGCCGAAGCGGCCAAGGGCAAGAACGCGGCCATCGCCAATTACCGCATTGGCGAAGCGTACCGCCTTTCGAACCGCATCGAGCTGGCCGAGCCCTTTTATAAAGAAGCCATCGACGGCAAGGTGAAGAATGCCGACGCCGGCTACCACTACGCCGAGGCCCTGCGCGCCAACGGCAAGTTTGACGAGGCGGCCGCGCAGTTTGCCACCTACGCCACCAGCGGCGGCAACCGCAACCTGGCCGCCCGCGCTGAAACCGCCAGCAAAGACGCGCTGGCCAGCAAGCAGGTGGCCGCCGTGAAGAACACCTACGAGGTGATGCCGGTGGATGCCCTGAACTCACCCAGCTCCGACTTCGGTGGTACCATGATGGCCAGCACCGGCGAGCTGGTGTTTGCCTCGGGCCGCGACAACCAGAAGAAGTACCCGGGCAACGGCGAAAGCTACCTCGACCTGTACACCATTAAGTTCGACAACGCGGCTGCCATGACCGGCGGCACCGCCCGTAAGCTCGAAGGTCCGTTCAACTCCGAAAACCGTCTCGAAGCCAGCGCCACCTACACCCCGGATGGCCACACCATGGTGTTTGCCCGCTCGAACACCGGCAAGAAAAACGACTACCGCGGCCCCGACGGCACCAAAACCACCCTGCAAAGCGTGGATTTGTGGATTTCGTACTACAAAGCAGGTGCCTGGAGCGAGCCCGTGCTAGCCAACATCAACGACCGCACGGCCGATGATTTCTCGCCGGCATTTGCGCCCGACGGCACCACGCTGTACTTCGCCTCGGGCCGTAAGGGCGGCCAGGGCGGCGTCGACCTGTACCGCGCCACGCTGGGCCCGAACGGCCGCTTCTCGCCGGCCGAAAACCTGGGCGAGAACATCAACTCGGCCGGCAACGACAACTTCCCCGGCGTGGCCCCCGACGGTACGCTGTACTTCGCCTCGGACGGACGCCCCGGCGTGGGCAAGCTCGACATCTTCATGGTGAAAGGCGGCAAGCCCGTGAACCTGGGTGCCGACGTGAACAGCCCCGCCGACGACTTCGCCCCGGTGCCCATGACCAACGAAACCGGCCTGTTCAGCTCGAACCGCGCCGGTGGCAAAGGCTCCGACGACGAGTACATGTACAAGAAGAAGATGCCGAAGCTGGTGACCTTCTACGCCGACGGTACCGTGCTCGAGCGCGACGACAAAGCCAAAACCACCCTGCCCGTAGCCGGTGCCAACGTGACGGTGACCAGCGCCAACGGCCAGCGCCAGACTGCTACCAGCGGCCCCGACGGCAAATTCAGCGTGAAGCTGGATTCGGTGACGAACTACTCGTTTATTGCTGAGCGCCCCGGCGACTTCGCCGCCCGTACCAGCCTGAACACGACGGGCCGCAAGCCCAGCCAGGACCAGCTGGCCAACCCGATGAACGACGTGAAGCTGCCCGTGACGCTCACGCTCAACAAAATCATCCTGGCCAAGGCAATTGAAGTCAAAGACATTTTCTACGACTACAATAAGTACGACATCCGCCCCGATGCCGCTATTCGCCTCGACACGCTGGTGCAGACGCTGGTGGACAACCCCAAAATCAGCATCGAGCTGAGCTCGCACACCGACTCGCGCGGCAAGGACGCCTACAACCTCAAGCTCTCGCAGCAGCGCGCCGAAGCGGCCGTGGCCTACATTGTGAGCAAAGGCATTGACAAGAAGCGCATCACGGCCAAGGGCTACGGCGAAACCCGCCCGGTAGTGCCCAATGCCAAAACCGAAGAGGAATACCAGCGCAACCGCCGCACCGAGTTCAAGGTGACGAAGGTGGCGAATTAACCCATCGGTTTCGCTTCATTGCAAAACGCCCCCGCAACTTCGGTTGCGGGGGCGTTTTGCATTGGGGGCAGGCGTGGGACAAAAAGCGGAACCGATTTGATTTATGGGCTTTTCGCGCGATAGCGGCCTTTTCCGCCGCAAGGGGCACCTAGCTTTGTGGTCCTTTTCCACCCACTTTTTTATTTCCGGAGAATAAACTCCGCTACCATCCAGCAGTCTAGCTACCCGATAGCCGGGTGTGCCGGCTGTGGCAGCCTTCCCTTTCCACTTTTATTTCTGCTCCCATGCGATTCCGGGTTTTACCTCTCGGCCTGGCCCTTATTGGCCTGCTCACCGGCTGCCGCCGCGATGATGTGGCACTGACGCCCACCCCCACGGTACGCCCGCTAGTGCTGGCCAACAACAGTCTGATTCTTAACCCATCGGGCTACGCGCCGCTGTCGGCCGAGCTGAGTTTTCATACGGCCTCGGCCGGTACCACCACGGTGGTAGTACACGGCAAGCACGGCGAAGCTTCGGATGTGGTGCAGCGCTACCACGACGCCGATACCACCCACGTGGTGCCGGTGCTGGGCCTCTACGCCGACTACGCGAACCAGGTGGACGTGAGCTTTACCTCGGAAGACGGCTGGCACGTTGAGAAAACCTCCCTGACGGTGGCCACCGGCGCCCTGCCGCCCAATCTGCCTACCACCATTGCGGTGGCGCAAGCGCCTACCGCTGCGCTGGGGGCCGGCCTCACGCTGGTGAGCAACTTCAGCGCCAGCAACCCACAGATGCCGCTGGTGGTGGACAACTACGGCGACATCCGCTGGGTGCTCGACTACCGCACGCACCCGGTGCTGCAGCGCCTGTCGTACGACTGCGGCATCAGCCGCCTGCGCAACGGCAATTACCTGTTTGGCGATAAAGCTACCAGCCAGCTGTACGAGGTGAGCGGCTTGGGCGAGCTGCTAAATACCTGGCCGATGACGGGCTATACCTTTCACCACGAGGTGCTGGAAAAGCCCGACGGCAATTTTCTGGTGTGCGTGAACAAAACCGGCAGCACCCACCCCGACGGCTCGCCCACGGTGGAGGACGTGGTGATTGAAATGAATCGCAACAGCGGCGCCGTGACGCACGAATGGGACCTGAAGCAGCTGCTCGACGAGAACCGCCACGCTCTGGAGCCCGACCCCATCGACTGGGCCCACAACAACGCCGTGGCCTACGACCCGACTGATAATACGATTGTGGTTTCGGCCCGCTTTCAGGGCTTGGTGAAGCTGGGCTACGACGACCGCATTGTGTGGATACTGGCCCCGCACAAGGGCTGGGGCACCAACCGCCGCGGCGAAGACCTGAGCAAGTATCTGCTCACGCCGCTCGATGCCAACGGCCAGTCCATTGCCAATGCCGACGTGGCGCAGGGCGTGACCAACGATGCCAGCTTCGAGTGGAACTGGTACCAGCACTCGCCCACGCGCCTGCCCAACGGCGACTGGCTCATGTTCGACAACGGCACCCACCGCAACTTCGACCCCACGCCCGGCACTTACAGCCGCGCCGTTATTTTCCGCATCGACCCCGTACGGCGCACCGTGCAGCAGGTGTGGGCCTACGGCAAGGAGCGCGGCGCCGACACGTATTCGTCCATCGTATCGCGGGTCGAGTTTTTGCCCGAGGTGAACCATGTGCGCTTCTGCCCCGGCTACCAGGTGCCTACGCCCACGGGCCTGGGCGGTAAAATCATCGAAGTAGATTATGCCACGCGGCAGCCGGTTTTCGAGCTGAGCCTGACCACGGGCAACGGCTTTGGCTTCCACCGGGCCGACGCCACGCACTTCGGCGAGTAGGCCGCGCGAACGTGGCACAGGTTTTGGAATTGAATGTCCGGCCGGAGTTTCCGGCCGGACATTTTCTTTCGGAGCCATGAAAAAGGCGCTACTTCTGGGATTGATGGGCTGGCTGCTGGCCGCCGGGCCCGCACTGGCTTATCTGCCGCTGCCGGCCAACGTGAACTTTACGTCGGAGCGCGGCGTGCCCTTTGGGGTGGCGCTCGACGGGCGGCCCCTCACGCGCG
>NZ_BAAGZM010000107.1:0-10271 GCF_054778495.1 Hymenobacter agri | reverse complement strand
CGGCCTCGATGGCCGCCGCCAGCACCGCGCCCTCGAACAATTCGGGGCTTACCACCTGCGAGCAGCTGAACGTGAACAACAGCCCGCCCGGCGCGAGGTGCGCGATGCCGGCCATGTTCAGGCGCTTGTAGCCCATCAGGGCGGCGTGGCGGGCGCCCATGTGCTTGGCAAACGCGGGCGGGTCGAGCACCAGCAGGTCGTACTGGGCCGAGTGGTTTTTCAGGAAGCCCAGCACGTCGTCGGGGTAGGCGGCGTGGCGGTCGGCGTGGTGGCTGAGCTCGGCGTTGCGCTCGGTGAGGGCAATGGCTTTTTTGCTGCTGTCGACGGAGTGCACCAGTTCGGCCCCGGCTTCCAGCGCGTACACCGAGAAGCCGCCGGTGTAGCAGAAGGTATTCAAGACCTTGCGACCCGGCGAGTAGCGGGCCAGCAGCTCGCGGTTGTCGCGCTGGTCGATGAAGAAGCCGGTTTTCTGGCCCGTTTCCCAATCCACGGCGAAGCGGTGGCCGTTTTCCGTCACCACGTGCTCGATGCCCGAGCTTTCGCCAAACAGGTAGCCGTTCTGGGCGTCGGGCACGGCGTTGCCGGGCACGGTTTCGGCGCTCTTGTCGTAAATGGCGCGCAGCTTGTCGCCGTACACGGCGCGCAGGGCGGCCGCGATTTCGGGCCGGGCGCGGTACATGCCCACGCTGTGCGCCTGCACCACGGCCGTGTCGCCGTACACGTCGATGATGAGGCCGGGCAGGCCGTCGCCCTCGGCGTGCACCAGGCGGTACACGTTGGTGTCGGCGGTGCCGGTCAGGCCCAGGCGCTGGCGCAGGCGGTAGGCATTGCCCAGCTTGTCTTCCCAATAGCTGGCATTGGGCAGGCTCGCATTCGGCCCGAAGTCGAGCATGCGCACGGCAATGGAGCCGCCGCCCGAAAAGTGGCCCACGCCCAGCAATTCACCGGCCTGCGTTTCGACGCGCACGGGCTCGCCCTCGCGGGGCTCGCCCAGCACGCGGGCAATGGCCCCCGAAAACACCCAGGGGTGGCGGCGGCGCAGGCTGTGGTCTTTTCCGTTCTTGAGGACGATGGTGGTGGCGTTCGACATAGGCCCGCAAAGGTACGGCCAACAGTCGGGGCCGCCCGCGCTAGCGAAACCAGTGCCGGTAAATGGGCTTGCGCCAGGCAAACTGCGCCCACATGGCCGGGTAAATCAGCGCATCGAGCAGCCGTGAGGCCGTGCGGTATTCCAGGTCGTCCACAATCACGCTGCCGCCGTTGGGGCCGGGCTCGATGCGGTGGTGGTGCCGCCAGTAGCGCAGCGGTGGCGGCAGAATCTGGCCTTCATCGATGAAAAAATGGGTGCCATCGGCCCGCACGCCGTCGTCCACAATCAGCGAAGTCCAGGGCAGGCGCTTCACCAGCGTATCCAGCTCAATTTCCACCTTATCGCCGGTGCGGCAGCCATCGAAGCGCAGCACCCGCAGCCGGGGAAACGGCGGGGCCAGGGCCTCGAATAAGCTACGGGTGAAGCCGGCCATCACTCGCGAAGGCGGCTGCGGAACAGGGGTGCGAAGAACAACGCGCATGGCCTCATAACCCGGCCAGCAGCGGTTGGTTTAGCCGCTTACTTCCAATCGGGCAAAAAGGCGTTGGCAAACAGCTTCGCGCGACCCGTGCCGTCGAGGTTGGCCGTCCATAGCTCGGGCGGACTCAGGTCGTCGTTGATGCGGTTCACAAAAATAAGTCTGAAGCCGTCGGGCGAGAAGCGGGGCGTCAGGTCATTGGTACCGGTAGCCTTCACGTTGATGGTGGACGAGTTGCCACTCGACACGTCTACCGGTGTGCCAGTGCCATCGGTGCGCTGCAGGTAAATCCGTGCGTCGAGCTGCCGGCCCATAGGGCTGTTGAAGCCCGCCGCATCGCGGTTATACAGCACGCGCGTGCCATCTATGCTGAAGCTGGGCGAGTCGACGCGGCCCGGCAGGTTGCTCACGAACAGCACCGGGTTGGTGCCATCCGCATTGTAGAGGTACAGCTCCGAATCGTAGGGGTTGGCCCCGATGGTTTGCACCACCAGCCGGTTGCCCTGCGCCGTCCAATCGCACTCGCGGAAGTGGCGCCCGGCCGGTGCCGTAGCCAGCAGCGTCAGCCCCGAGCCGTCGCGGTTGATGCGGTATAGCTGGTCGTAGTGTGCGTAAATCAGCTGTGCCCCGTCGGGCGACCAGCGGTAGCCCACGCCGGCGTTGCTGTATCCTTCGGCCGACAGCGAGGTAATCTGGCGCTGGTTAGAGCCGTCGCGGTTCATGGTGTAGAGCTGATACTGGCCGGTGGCATTCGAGGAAAACGCCACCAGGTCGCGCAGCGGGCTCAGCTGCGGGGCCGTTTCCACCGCCGCCGATGAGGTGAGCCGCACCAGGCTGCCGCCCGTATTGTCCGACGAATAAATGTCGGTGTTGCCCGCCACGGTGCGCGCAAACAGGAAGCGGTTGTCGGGCAGCGGCGCCGTCTGGAAGCTCCACACCGCACTGCGGGCAGTGGCGCCACCGGTATTGCGGGCCGTCACCTGCCAGTAATACGTGGTGTTGTACATCAGGCCCGTAGCCGTAACGACGGTGTCTTTCGAGTTCGACAGCAAGGTGCGCTGGTTCAGGTTGTTGCTCTCGAAAAGAATGACGTCGTAGCGCAGCGAGTCGGCGCGGGTGGCGCCGTTGGGGTGCCAGCTCAGGGCTACCTCGGTGGGCTGGCCAGTGGCGCCTGAAGCCGGGCCGGGCCGCACCGGTGCATTGGGGGGCGTGGCGCTGCTAGGCTTTTCGAGCTGCAGCACAATGCTTTGCGTTTGGCCGCTGGCCACGTTCACGTTGGTAGTCGAGGCCACGTAGCCCGTACGCCGGGCCGATATCGCTACCAGCCCCGTCGGCACTTGCGTGAGCAGAATGTGACCTTGCGCATCGGTCACGTACGAGCCCGTGGCCGGGTTCGTGCTGATGCCGGTGTTGGGGAGTACCTGGTTGGTGCGGGCATCCAGCACGGTCACGTCCACGCTGCCGTATGTGGCCGGCTCAACGGTGGCGTCTTCGCAGCCGCTCAAGGTGCTCACCAGTAGTGCCCAACCGGTAAGTAACAGTAAACCAATTCTCATGGTCAGGAAAGGAAGTTTGCAGAAAAAGAAATAGGAACGAAAAGAGGAGGTAAGATAATAAAAAGCTGGAATATTAATGTAAAGTGCCGCCTTGGTCAGCAGAGTCGCGCGCGATTATTTGGCCGTTCAGGTCAAAAATCAGCAGTTTGGCGTGATACTCATCGTGCGGCAATGTGCTCACGTGCACTTCCGACAGCACCACATCCTGATTTGGCTGCAGCGTGAATTCGCCGCCCTGGCTGTTTTGCGAGCGGCCGGCGCGGCTTTGGCGCAGCAGCAGCAGCTGGTAGCGGTAGCGCGCCGGCGCCGGGGCAGTGCTACGGCAGTGGCTGGCCACGGTCAGCAGCTGGTCGTGCTGCGTCAGCTCAAGGCGGGCCTGGCACGGGCGGGGCGTTTGCAAAAACGCCCCGCCGGGCTGCACCAGTAAAGCGGCGAGCACCAGCGGAGCGCATTTCATAGCTCGGAAAGAAAAAGGATGAGAAACCGAAAAGCGGGAATGAAATCAAACGCGAAAACGCCAGGCCGCTACGGAGTGGCGCGCCCCTGCTCGATGGTGAGGCGGATGCCGTTGCCGCGCATCTCCACACCGTAGCCCAGCGGAGCGGTGGTGCCGGCCGCTTCGCGCTGCGTGAGCTGGTTGTTGTTGCCTACTTGCAGCACCGGGTAGTTGCGGCCATTGCCGGCGGCATCGAGGGTGGCGCGGTTGTTCTGGCCGTTCTGCACCACGTCCACGCCGTTGCGGTCGCCCACTACGCGGCCATCGAAGCTGTTGTTGTTGCCGCGCTGGTCTACCGAGCCGGTGTTGTTGTTGCCTTGCAGCGTCAGGCTGGCGTCGTTGCTGCTGCCCGACTGGTAAAAGCCGGTCACGTTGGCGTTGCCCGCCTGCAGTATCATGGCCTGGTTGGGGCCGCCCTGGCTCACCTGCTCAATGCTGGCCTGGTTGCCCTGGCCGGTCTGCTGCAGTACGCTCAGGTTGCGGGCATCGGCTGGCCGCCCGGTGTTGGTGGCGGTGGCCAGCCGGTCCAGGCCAATTTCTTCGGCTACCTGCTGGGCCGCCGAGGGGGCCGTGCTCTGGGCGTGGGCCAGGTGCGGCAGCCCCAATGCCAAGGCCATGCCGAACGCAAGAAGTTTTTTCATGACCAAGAGGGAGAAAGGTTACGATAAACCGAATTCTGCCGGGTTCCGGCATGTCCGGAAGCATGCGCGGAGCCCGGCAGAATTCTGAGTTGGTCCCCGACGAGCGTCGGGGCCGGTTGCTTCAACTTAGTGCTGGTTGATGTGCGCGTAGTTGTCGCTGCCGTTCTGGTTGGTGCCAGCCCAGTTGCTGCTGGTGGGGCTATGCTGGTAGATGTCCGAGGTGTTGGAGTTGCCGCGCTGGTACTGGATAGACGCGTTGTTGTTGCTGGTCTGAATCGAGTAAGCCGAGTTGCCGTGGTCGGTGCTGCTCGCGCCGCCCTGGTCTTGGGCAGCCAAGTTGCCGTTGCCGGTCTGAATCACGCGGCCCAGGTTGTCGTAGCCGTTCTGGGTCTGTACCAACATGTTGTCGGTGCCGCGCTGCTCGCCATAGAGCACGTTATCCACGGTACCTACGAAGCTGCGCTGCGTCTGGTAAGCGTCGTTGCGGCCAGCGGCCGTGGCCGAGCCGGCATCCTGCACCAGGTCGGCGGTGTTGTCGTAGCCCAGCTGCTCAACGCAGGCAAACTGGTTGGTGCCCTGCTGGAACACGGCCGATTGGTTGGGCGTCAGGGCGCTGGTGCTGGCCGGACGGGCCGATTGAGTAGCATAGCGGCCGGCCGACGAATTCGGGCCGTCGTTGCAGGTGCGGCAGCCGGGGTCAGGGCGGTTAGCGGGGGGAGTAATGGTAGGAGGCGTGCAGTTCGAGCACTGGGGAGCTTGGGCATTGGCCACACCGGCCGAGAGAAGGGCGAAAGCCAACAGGGTAAGTTTTTGCAGAGTTTTCATAACAAGGAAAGTGGAAAAGTTGGGGGATGAAGGTTGAGGTGTGAATTAGCTCTCTCCGGAAGAACATTTCAAAGATACTATTAGAAATTGAAATGTCAATAGTATTTTAAAAAAATATTGAAAATAATTAATGCAATAATGATAAATGTGCTTTTTTAGGGTATTAAAGCATGTTTTAGTATAATAATTTTTTTGCTTGTCAGGGGGCTATTTCTTGTCAGTCTTTTTCGGCTGGTCGCTCCCGGCATTCTTCTGCTGCTCGGCGGCGGCTTCGGCTGCCGACTTGGCCTGTTTGGCCAAGGCTTTTTCCTGCGCGGTTTTGCCGAAATACAGCACGGCTCCCACGCGCCCACTCCAGTAGTAGTCATTGTACCGCCCGGCGCTGAGGCGGTCTACCTGGTCGTTGAGAAAATAGTGGTTGTCAATGGCTACACTCAGCCCCAGGTGTGGCGTAAACAAATACTCGCCTCCCAGGCCGGCCATTGCGTAAGGCAGCACATTAACGGCATCGGCCAACGGCGTGGCCCGCCGTGCCGCGCCGCCGCCCACTATTACGTAGGGCGTAAATCGGTCGTAGGGCAGAAAACGATACAGCACGCCGCCCTCGGCGTAATTGAGCGTTTGGCGGAAAGCCCCCGTTCCCAGGCCAGCAGCCAGCTGGCCGCGGCCGGCGCTCAAAAACAGGCTGGTGGCCGCCGTAGTTTGGTAATGCAGGGTTAGCTCGGCGCCTGGCCGCCGCAAGGGGTTGGCGTAGTCGCCCGAGTATTCCTGCACGGCGGCATTGACGCCAGCGGCGAGCGGCGAGCGGCGCAGCTTCATTTCGCGGCCCAGCACATCAATACCGAGGTTCTGGTTTTTTTCATACAGGTAGCTCTGCATGCCGTAGCCGGTGTACTCGGTCGAGTCGCGCGGAGCCCACAGGCGCTCCGAAAAGCCTTCGTAGATGAGGGCCACCACCGCCTTTTCGATGGCTTCTTTCACGGCCATCTCGCTAGGCTCGTTATAGGTAAAACCGGTTTCGGTTTCGAGCAGGCGCTTGAAATCGACGAAGCGGAACAAGCCGGCATCAATCTGCTGCGAGAGAATGGTTTTCGAGGTGTAAACCGTTTTGAAAATCTTGCCCGAATTGGTGCTGATGGCCCGCAGGTATACCGTCACCCGGTCTTGCCGATACTGGCCCGAGCCCCCGGTGCCGAAGTAGCGCAGCCCGGCCCCGCCGGTCAGGATGTTGGAGTCGTACGACACAATGCCGCCCTCCAGAATAATGCCGGCGAACAGCAGTGGCGCCAGCGCCGGCTGCTTCTTGCCGGTTTGGGCCGCGTACTCCTCGCGGGTCGAGCGAATAATCTTGCGCTCGTTCAGCAGGTTGCCCAGGTTCTCGCGCTCAATGGGCTCAAACCAGCCCGACTCTTCCAGCGCCCGCAGCAAAATGGTGGTGGCACCCTGCGTCACCGCCGTCGAGAAGCTGGCGCCGTTTTCCTGGGGTTTGTACTGCCCGGTCTGGTCCCGGAACTTATACACTGCCACCACGGCCTTGGTCTTGGGGGCCGGCAGGTCGCGCCAATGCGAGTTGGCGCCCACCTCGGCACCCAGCCGGGCGGGCTGCGTGTTCAGCATGTGCTGGTGCAGATACGGAGTACAGGCGGCCAGCAGGGCGGGCAGCAGGGCCAGGGCAACGCCCAGCCGGCGCAGTCGTGGTAAGTTCATTGCAGAAAGAAGGAGAAAGGACGAAGCCGGCCACCCTGGCAACTGCCAGCGTGCGCCGAAAAAAACCGCTGCTGGCCCTAGTTTACAGGCCGTTGGGAATGGTAATGGTGGTTTGGTTGCCGGTGCCGGTATCGGTCACCTGCACCACGACCCCCGAGGTGCCTTGCGTTACCTGCACCTGGTAGCCGCCCACCGTGTACGAACCCGGCCGAATAGCGCCCGAGCCGAACTGCGAGGTAATGAGGCGGTTGGTGAGCTGCGCCAATACCTGCTGGTTCAGGTTAGCGGCGAATTGCGTGAGCGGGTCTTGGGTTGTGGACGGCCGCACCGGGTCCGGAATGGTGTTTTGGGCCGTGGCCGAAGCCTGCAGCCACGAGTAGTTGAACGGGTTGCCGCCCCCGAAGGCCGGATTTTTGGGCTGATAAACAAAGTCTTGTGCTTGCGCCCGGCTAGCCAGCCCGCAAAGCAGCAGCGTCAATGAGAAAAGATATTTCATACACGTGCAGAAAAGGTGGGAAGTAGTAAGTAGCAGTTCAGTATTGTTCGGGCGGCAGGCGGTGGCCCGATTCGAGCTGGCGGCTGGTATTGAGCGCATCCTGCAAAAAGCCTTGGGCCGCCTCAACCGCCGCCGACACCGTTTCTTCCATCTGGTCGGCGCGGGTGGGCAGGGGCAGCTCCATGAGCTCGGTGTCATTCACCGTGAGCACGACCAAGGCCGAATTGGCGCGGGCGGGCCGCTCGGCAATAATGATGTTGTAGTCTATCACGCCCATAGGCGCTTCGAAGGTGCTGTAAAACTGGTCGTAGAAATCGTGGCCCAGCTTGGTAACGGCTTGGTCGAGCACCAGACCCTGTGATTCAGCCCCGCCCAGCTTGCGGTTTTGCACCGAGGCTATCGAGTCGGCTTTCAGCAGGAGCCGCAATGCTTCTTCCAGCTTGGCCGGGGCTAATGTTGTGGGCTGGCCGGTAGGGGCCGGAGTAGGGGCCGCGGGCACGGCCTGCCGGCCCCGCGACTGTGCCCACACAGGCTCGCTGAATAGCAATACCCCGAACAGCAACCCGGTCCAGGCCAGCCAACTCAACCGCCAAGTATGGTGCACCGATTGCATGAGCAGCAGCCTGAAAAATGTAGGAAGAATGAATTTGGATGATGCGAATAAAAAGCAGAATCCTGTTCAGTTACTAAAGCAAACGTAAGATATATTTCAAGTAAATGCAAGAATAATTAAATTGCGGTTGCCTTTAATTATCAGCATAAACGCTAACTGCCCCTGTGCCATTCGTCGGGGCAGACGGCTGGAACAGGGGCAGCATAGTGGGCTATAACGAAATTTAGCTAAGCAGTTCCTCGATATCGGCCCGGGTGAGATGTTTCATCACGGCTTCGTCGGTAGCAATTAGCTCGCTTACCAGCGCCAGCTTGCGGCGCTGCAGGGCCAGAATTTTCTCCTCTACCGTATTCTGGGTGATGAACTTGTAGGTGAACACCGGCCGCTGCTGCCCGATGCGGTGGGCGCGGTCGACGGCCTGGGCCTCCACGGCGGGGTTCCACCACGGGTCGAGCAGGAACACGTAGTCGGCCGCGGTCAGGTTCAGGCCCACCCCGCCGGCCTTCAGGCTGATGAGGAAGATTTTCAGCTCCTCATCTTCCTGGAAGCGGGCTACTTCGGCATTCCGGTCGCGGGTGGCGCCGTCGAGGTAGGCATAGGCCATCTGGCGCTCATCCAGCGCGGCGCGCACCAAGGCTAGGTGTTGTACAAACTGGCTAAATACCAATACTTTGTGCCCTTCGGCTACCACGTTGCGCAGCATGCGCAGCACCTCGCGCAGCTTGCCCGACTCGCCGGTGTAGTTCTCGTCGGCCAAGCGGGGGTGATTGGCAATCTGGCGCAGGCGCGTCAGACCCTGCAGCAGCAGAAACTGCGTGCTGGCCGGCCCGTGCTCGTCGAGGTTCTGCAGAATCTTGTTGCGGTAGAAGCTCTTGGTTTCCTCGTAAGCATGGGTCTGCTCCTCCGTCATGGGGCAGTAGCTGAGCTGCTCGGTTTTAGCGGGCAGCTCCTTGGCTACCTGCGACTTGTGCCGGCGCAAAATGAACGGCTTGATGAGCGCGTGCAGGCGCCGGGTGCGGCCTTCATCCTGGTTTTTCTCAATGGGCTTGAGGAATTCCTTGCGGAAAAATGCCTGCGTGCCCAGCAGCCCGGGGTTGATGAATGACATCTGCGACCACAAGTCCATCGTGCTGTTCTCGACCGGCGTGCCCGTCAGAATGAGCCGGTGCCGCGAGCGCAGCTGCCGCACCGCCTGCGAAGTCGTCGAGCTAGGGTTTTTGATGGCCTGCGACTCGTCCAGAATCACGTAGTCGAACTTGTAGCTGGCCAGCAGCTCCGTGTCGAGCCGCACAATGCCGTAGCTGGTCAGCACCACGTCGTAGTCGGCAAACCGGTCGGGGTTTTTCTCGCGGTAGGTGCCGGTGTAGGCCAGTACGCGCAGGTTGGGCGTGAACTTGGCCGCCTCGCTCTGCCAGTTATACACCAGCGAGGTGGGCAGCACCAGCAGCGAGGCCGAGCCGTGGTTTTCACCGCTTTCGTGGCGGTGCTGCAGCATGGCCAGCGTCTGAATCGTTTTGCCCAGGCCCATATCGTCGGCCAGGCAGCCGCCAAACTGGTAGTCCTGCACGAAGCGCAGCCAGTTGTAGCCCGCCTTTTGGTAGGGGCGCAGCTCGCCCAAAAAGCCGGCCGGCAGCGGGTGGTCTTCCACCTCGGCAAAGTCGCGCAGCTTGGCCAGCTTGCGGCCCATGCGCACGGTGGCCAGCTCGTTGCTCTGCAGGTCGGCCACCAGCGCCAAGTGGTGGCGGCGCAGGTTCAGCCCATCGGCGGTTTCCTCGCCGAAGGCGAACAGCTCCAGGTAGTCGGTGAACCACTCTTCGGGGATGATGGCAATCTGGCCGTTGGGCAGCTTAAACTCGCGGCGGCGCTGCAGGATGTGCCCGCGCAACCGGATAAACGGTACCTCAATGTCGCCGAAGCGCACGGTGCCGCGCACGTCGAACCAGTCGCCGGCCTCCTGAATGCCGACTTGCACGCTCGTGGGGCCAATAAAGTAATTCTTGGTGGCCGTAGTAGCGGCTTCCACGGTGTAGCCCAGCTCCGTTAAGGCACCCGTGTTGTCGTGCAGCCACTTAAAGGCGTCCACTTTAGGCATCGACACCTGGCCGTTTTCCACCCGGAGCTGGCGGGCGCGCAGCTCTTCCACGCTGGCTTGTTCCTGCTCGGGGTTGCGCAGCAGCCGATGGAAGATGTAGCTATCGGGCGTTTTTTCGAGGTGCACGCTCACTGGTTTGTTCACGCCCAGCGGCATCAGGTGCGGGCCGTAGCGAAAGCTGAGCTCGAAATGAATCTGCTCGGTTTCGGCCCCGGTGAGCAGGGGCGCCACGGGCTTAGGCTGCGGAATGCGGCCGCGGCGCGGCGGCCCGGGGGGG
>NZ_BAAGZM010000106.1:0-10293 GCF_054778495.1 Hymenobacter agri | reverse complement strand
TGGACGGGACTCGAACCCGCGACCTCCGCCGTGACAGGGCGGCATTCTAACCAACTGAACTACCAAACCGTTTGTCTCAAACTGGAAAGCCGTGTGCTTTTCCGTTTTGGTGATGCAAAGGTAGGGGAAAGAAATTGCCACCCGCAAGGATGGGGCCACTTTTTTTCTCGAATTGACCCCGTTTTGCAGCTTGGGGGTTGTTTATCAGCCTGATTATTTTTTGGGACGTATCGCAACGGTGGATGTTTTACCTTTGCCAACCGCCGTGCCCGCGGCATTTAGGGCCGGCGGTAGGGGAGAAAAGTCCGGCCCGGACCACGCTTACCCGCTATTTTCGCCTTCCCACTCACTTGCCAAGCCATTCGCTGCTCATGCTCCTTGATTTTGAACAACCCATCGCCGCCCTCGAAGGCAAACTCCTCGAAATGCAGAAACTCGCCGCCGAGAGCGACGTGGAAGTAACCGAGGCCGTAGCGGCGCTGGAAAAACGCATCAAAGACCTTAAAAAAGAAACCTACGCCAACCTCACCCGCTGGCAGCGCGTGCAGCTCTCGCGCCACCCCGAGCGGCCTTACACCTTAGATTACATCGAGGGCATGGCCGAGAAGTTCGTGGAGCTGCACGGCGACCGTACCGTGGGCGACGACAAGGCCATGGTGGGCGGCTTCGGCGAAATTGATGGCCAGACGGTGATGTTCATCGGCCAGCAGAAGGGCCATAACACCAAGCAGCGCCAATACCGCAACTTCGGCATGCCCAATCCCGAGGGCTACCGCAAGGCCTTGCGCCTGATGAAGCTGGCCGAAAAATTCAACGTGCCGGTGGTAACGCTGATTGACACGCCCGGCGCTTTCCCGGGCCTGGAGGCCGAGGAGCGCGGGCAGGGCGAGGCCATTGCCCGCAACCTCAAGGAGATGTTCATGCTGAAGGTGCCGGTTATCTGCGTCATCATTGGCGAGGGCGCGAGCGGCGGGGCGCTGGGCATTGCCATCGGCGACCGCGTGCTGATGCTGGAAAACACGTGGTACTCGGTGATTTCGCCCGAGTCGTGCAGCAGCATTCTGTGGCGCTCGTGGGATTATAAGGAGCAGGCCGCTGAGGCGCTCAAGCTCACGGCCACCGACATGCAGAAGGCCGGCCTGGTCGATGGCATCGTGAAGGAGCCCTTGGGCGGCGCCCACACCGACCCCGAGCGCATGATTGAAACCCTGAAAACCACGCTGCTGAAGACCCTGAAGGAGCTGGCCGCCGTGCCCGCTGATGAGCGCATCTCGCAGCGCATCGACAAGTTCTCGGCCATGGGCGTGGTAGTGGAGTAAATTCAGTGAACAGTTATCAGTGAGCAATGAACAGTGTTGTTCGGTCAACTCCTGACGACTGTTCACTGCTCACTGATAACTGTTCACTGAATCATGAAAATTCATACCCTCGACACCGGCCTGTTTAAGCTCGATGGCGGCGCCATGTTTGGCGTGGTGCCCAAAAGCATGTGGCAGAAGCTGAACCCACCCGATGCCAACAACATGTGCACCTGGGCCATGCGCTGCCTGCTGATTGAGGATGGCGGCCGGCTGCTGCTCATCGACAACGGCATCGGCGACAAGCAGGACGAGAAATTCCGCGGGCACTTCTACCTGCACGGCGACGACACGCTGGAGAAGTCGCTGCGCAAGCTCGGCTTCACGAGCGCCGACATCACCGACGTGTTTCTCACGCACCTGCACTTCGACCACTGCGGCGGCTCGGTGCAGCGCCGGCCCGATGGCGCGCTGCAGCTGGCGTTTCCGAACGCCACGTACTGGAGCAACGAGGCGCACTGGGATTGGGCCGTGACGCCCAACCCGCGCGAGAAGGCCAGCTTTCTGAAGGAGAACATTCTGCCGATTCAGGAAAGCGGGCATCTGAAGTTTGTGGATTTGCAAAAAGGCGTGCCCGATGCGCTGCCGCAGTTCCGCGAAATCATCGTGGCCGACGGGCACACCGAGAAGATGATGGTGCCCGTAATGGGCTACAAGGGTCGTACACTGGCGTTTATGGCCGACCTGCTGCCCAGCGCCGCACACATTCCGCTGCCCTACGTGATGAGCTACGACGTGCGCCCGCTGCTCACCATGCCCGAGAAGGAAGCGGTGCTGCTGCGCGCGGCGGCCGAAAACTGGGTGCTGCTGCTTGAGCACGACCCTACCAACGAAGCGTGCACCGTGACGCTCACCGACAAGGGCGTGCGCCTCGACCAAACCCTGCGGCTGGCCGATTTGTAAGCCGTTGGATGAGCGGGGCTGCCAAAAACCACGTACTGGGCTAACAGCAGACCGAAAACCGCGTGCAACACCCATACGACCCAGCTAATTCGCCCGCTCCTCCTTCCTCAACTACTCCGCAGTTAGGCCTGGCTCTGTCGGGCGGGGGCGCGCGGGGCATTGCCCACCTGGGCGTGCTGGCCGCCCTCGACGAGCTGCAACTGCCCATTGCCCAGCTGGCCGGCGTGAGTTCGGGGGCCATTGCCAGCGTGTTTTACGCGGCGGGTTTTGCGCCGCGCGAGATTCTGCGGCTGCTATTAGCGACGAATTTGTTTCGGCTCACGCGGCCGGCATTTAGCCGGTTTGGGCTGCTGCAGTTTGATGCGGTGGAGCAGCTGCTGGCCCGGCACCTGGGCACTACGCTCACCTTCGAGCAGCTGAGCCGGCCGCTGACGCTGGTGGCCACCGACCTGATGGCGGGCGAGTCGGTATATTTCAGCAGTGGGCCGCTGCTGCCGCCGCTGCTGGCCTCGTCGGCGGTGCCGGTCATCTACCGGCCCGTGGAATACCAAGGCCGGCAGCTGGTGGATGGCGGCCTGCTCAATAACCTGCCCGTGGAGCCGCTGCTGGACCAGCCGGGCCTGCGCGTGGTGGGCGTGCACTGCAACCCCATCAACCCCGAAGCGCGCATTCCCACGTTCCGGCGGCTTATCGAGCGCACGCTGCATCTGGCCATCAATGCCAACACGGCGACCCGCAAGGCCCAATGCCAGCTCCTGCTCGAACCGCCCGAGCTGCGGCACTACCGGCCGCTGGGCTACAAGCTGGGCCCCGAACTATTCGATATCGGCTACCGCTACACCATGAGCCAGGCGGCTGCGCTGCAGGCGCTGCTGTAATTCCCGAGCCCGCCAGATGGCGCGGCATTGGGGCCGGGTCCCCATCTTTGTAGCCCGTTTGGCCGGCGCATTGCCCCGAACCAATGTTCATCTGCTCATTTCGTCCTGCTGTTCATGACTCCCCGCGAAAAATCTCCCTTCTGGCACGCCATGGCCACGCTCGTTTTCAAAATAGCCGGCTGGCATCTGGGCGAGATTCATAACCCGGAAATCAAGAAAAGCATGATGATTGCCGCGCCGCACACCAGCAACTGGGACATTATTCTGGCGCGGGCGGCCTTTTACCTGATGGGCGTGCCCGTGCGCTTCACCGTGAAAAAGGAGTGGACCGACAACTGGGCGCTGGGCTGGCTGGTGAAAGCCATTGGCGGCCTGGCCGTAGACCGCAGCAAGAACAACAGCCTCGTGGATGGCATGGTGAAGCTATTTGACGAGCACGAGGAGCTGGTGATTCTCATCACGCCGGAAGGCACCCGGGCCTACCAGCCGCGCTGGCGCAAGGGCTACTACTTTGCCGCGCTGGGCGCGCACGTGCCCATTCGCCTGGGCTACCTCGACTATAAGCACAAGGAAGCCGGCATTGGCGAAGCCGTGTGGCCCACCGGCGATTACGAGGCCGATGAGGCTAAAATTAAGGCCTTTTACCGCACCAAAACCGGGCGCTTTCCCAACCAGGGCGTGCGCTAGCGCAGCTAGCTCCGGGCCGCAACGGCCCGGGCCAGCCCCGAAGCGCCAGGCACCGTGGGGTGCTCGGTATCGCAGAGTTGCACCCGGAAGGTGGTGCCGGTGCCCACTGCGCTTTCCACGCTGATGTGGCCGCCCTCGTGCTGCACAATGCGGTTGACTAGGAACAGTCCCACGCCGGTGCCTTCGCCCGCAGATGGGTGAAAGCGGCGGAATAAATGAAACAGCTCGCTCCCGTGCTGCGCCAGGTCCATGCCCAGGCCGTTGTCGCGCACTTCCAGCACCGGGCAGCCTTCTTCGCGAAAGGTGCGCACGGCAATGTCGGGCCGCCGCTCGGGGTGGCGGTACTTGATGGAATTGCTCACAAGATTGAGCAGGATGGTGCGCAGGTTGCCGCGCACGTATTTCACCTCGTCGACCTCGGCAAAATCGGCCGTGATACGGGCCTCGGTACTCACAATTTGCGGCCCCAGCGACTGCATCACCTCGCTCAGCAGCGGCTGCAGGCGCACCTGCTCGGTGGTGAGCTCGCCTTGCTGGCGCTGCTCCTGTACCACCGACGCTAAATCGGTGACGGTGGTGTTGAGGCTGGTAAGCGACTCGTCGAAGAGGCGCAGAATAAAGGCGGCGTCGGGGTCCTGAAACGAGGCCGTGCGGCACAGCTCCTCAAACAGGCCGCGCAGGTTGTTCACGGGCTGGCGCAGGTCGTGGCTGGCGGCGTACACAAAGTTGTCGAGGTCCTGGTTGGTGCGGGCCAGCTGGCGGTTGCGGGCCGCGGCCACCTCGTTGGCGGCGCTGAGCTGGCGGTTGCGCTCGTCGAGCTCCTGCCGGGTGCGGGTGAGCTCGGCCAGCGAGTCGCGGAGCTGGCGGTTTATGCCTTGCAACTCAAGGTGGTAGCGGCTCTGGTACTGGCGCCACTCATTTTTTTCGATGGCGTGGCGCACGGTTTTGTTGAGCAGCTCCCGGTCAAACTGTTGTTTAACCAAGTAGTCGAGCGCGCCGTTGTTGAGCGCGCGCACGGCCAGCGCTTCGCTGCCACCCCCGGTAATCATCACGACGCACAGCGTTTGCACGGGCACCAGCGCGGCCAGCTGGGCTAGCATTGCCAGGCCATCGGTATCGGGCAGGTTGTAGTCGAGCAATACGCAATCGGGCTTCAGTTCCTTGAACCGAACCAAGCCCTCGGCCCCGTCGGATGCTTCGTGAATTTCCAGCCGCTCCTGGCCCTGCTGCGGGCCCAGAAAACGGTGGTACAGCATCCGGTCCTGCGGATTGTCGTCAATGATTAGAATCTTCTTCACGCAGAATGGCGCTTGGGCAACGGCTGATGGCCCGGACTAGTTCAGGAGGGGCAATTCGTTTGAATCGAGCCAGTAGCGGACAATCAGGCGCACCTTCTCTTCAAGCGCCGGGTAGTCGACTGGTTTGGTCATGTAGCTATTAGCACCCAGGCGGTAGCACTCTTCGATGTCCTTCGCGTTGGAAGAAGTCGTGAAAACGATAACCGGAATCTGGTTGAGACGGGGGTCGTGCTTCAGCGTGCTGAGGACAGTGCGCCCATCGGTACCCGGCATGTTGAGGTCGAGCAGAATAATGGCGGGCAGCGCCGAGGGCCATTGCGGCCGGTTGCCGTAGCCCTGCAGGTATTCGAGGGCCTGGTCGCCGTCTTCGCACCGGAAAACCGGGTTTTGCAACGCATGCTTGCGGAAGGCACGGCCCAGAGCCGTGAAATCCTCGGTGCTGTCTTCGACAACAAGAACGGGTTTGAGAGAGGATATCACCTTACAGCAATTTTGGAATAGTAAAATAGAACGTGGCGCCCTGGCCCAGCTCCGACTCAACCCACAGCTCGCCGCCGTGCTTCTCCACCATTTTCTTCACGATGGCCAAGCCGGCACCCGTGCCGCCGCCAAACTTCTCCTGGCTGTGCAGCCGCTTAAAGATGCGGAAGATGTTCTCATGGTGCCGCGAGTCGATGCCGATGCCGTTGTCTTTCACATACAGCACTTCAAATATAGTCGTATCGACCGGCCGGTGGTAGGGAGGAGACACGGCTGGTGCAACGCCGATTTCTACGAGTTTAACGGCGTTAGTGTTGTACTTACTGGCGTTGGTGAGCAAATTGTTGAATATCTCGCCCAGGCGCACCGGGTCGCAGTGTAGCGTGGGCAGCGGCGTGGGCACGGCCACCTCCGTGCCGGTTTGCTCCAGGTAGGGGCCCAGCAGGTCGAGCACCTCGGCAACGACTTCGTTCAGGTCGACGGGCTGTAGCTGCAACTCCTGCCGGCCCGCGCGCGAAATCCGGAGTAGCGACTCGATGAGGGCTTCCATGCGCTGGCTCAGGCGCACCAGGGTTTGCAGCTTGCTCACGCCGTCGGCGTCGAGCTTGTCGGCGTAGTCTTCGAGCAGGAAGAGCGAGTAGTTGTGGATGCCCCGCAGGGGCTCCTTAAGGTCGTGCGAGGCCACGTAGGCAAACGAGTCGAGTTCCTCGTTGCTGCGCTCCAGCTCGATGTTGAGAGCCGAAAGGCCCCGGGCGCGGGCTTGCAGCTCGTTGAATATTTTCAGCCGCACGTCGGAAATGAACAGGCGGATGTCGCTGGCGGCCGCAATTTCGAGGGGCTGCCAGGCTTCGGCCGTGTTCTCGACGGTTTGCTTCCAGGCTTCGAACGACTGGCGGGGCGAGAGAAAAATCTGGCCGTCGACGGTCTTTTTGTTCTTCTCGTGGCGGCCAGCCCAGGTCACGGTTTGCAGCTGCTCGGGCCGGAACCAGAAAATGTACTCGTTGGGCGCCTGCGCCAGCCGGATGGCCAGAATGCCGCTGGCCGTGCCCCGAATGTTGCGGCCGGCCGGGTTAAGCGCCGCGTAGGAATTCGTGTGGAAGACGTCGTCGTGGGGGGCGTGCTGGCTCAGCCAGGCCACCAGTTCGTCGAGCTGCTGCACGCTGGGGCAGTGGCCCAGCCGAATGGTTTCGCCCTCGAAGCAAATGGCCGCCCCGGTACAGTCGAACACGTCGAGCAGTGAAGGCGTGAAGCGATGCAGGCCATCGACGAAGTTGGGCTGGGTGCTCACCAGCTCGAACAGGCGCGTCTGGGTGTGGGCAATGCGCTGGCGGTAGGCCAGTTCGTCGTACTGCTGCTTGCTGCGGAGCAGGGCCGACACGGTTTTGCCCAGAAACTGGCACAGGTCGCGCAGCTCGTAGCTTACCAGGCGCGGGCTCTGGTGGTGGCAGGTAATCATGCCCCACAGCCGGCCATCCTCGATGAGCGAGATGGTCATGGTGGCCTGCGAGCCCATGTTGTGCAGGTACTCGATGTGGATGGGCGACACGCTGCGCAGCACGGCGTGCGTCATGTCGGGCGGGCGGTTGTGGGCCGGGTGCCGGACCGGCACCAGCGGCGTAGGCACGTAGGAAGCATCCGGAATAAAGCGCAGCCAGTTTTTGAGATACATGGCGCGGGCCTGCTTTGGAATGTCGGTGGCCGGGTAGTGCATGCCCAGCCAGGGCGGCAGGTCTTCGCGCACGTCTTCGGCAATCACCTCGCCGCTGTCGTCGGGGGCGAAGCGGTACACGGCCACGCGGTCGAAACCGGTGAGGGCGCGCACCTGCGTCACGGCCACCTGGCACATTTCGAGGGTGGTGGCGGCGCTCAGCAGGCTGCCCAGCGTGAGGTTGAGGGTGGGCAGGTCGAGGGCGCTGGTGGTGGTATCGGCCACGGGCTCGCCCTCCACCCACAGCAAGCCGTCGTAGCGGTGCAGAATGAGCTTGAAGTAGGGGCGGTTCAGCACGCGGTCGAGGCGCACGCCCAGCAGGCGGCCCTGCTCGGTGATGCTGGGCCAGAGGCGTTCGACCTGCACCAGCTGCTCGGGCTCCATGAGCTGGCCCAGGCCGGCGCCAATCAGCTCTTCGGGTGTGCGGCCCAGCAGACTTTTGGTATTGGTGCTGGCCAGTACCACCTGGCGGGTCTGCTCATCGAGGCACAGCAGGAAGCCGTAGGGCTGAATGAGGCCCGGAATGTGAATGGGCTCGCGGTCGCAGTTGGTGAGGTCGATGGGCTGGCCGAGCAGGGTCTCGTCCGACAGCTTTACTCCTGAATAAGCCATGCGGCAAGGGTTTGGAACGTGAGAATAGCCGAGGCGACAATGGCATCGACATCGGCGGTCGGCGCGGTGGTTTCGAGCAGTTGCGTGAACTGCTTCCAGAGTGGCCCGGTGCGCTCGGCTCGGCTGGCGAAAAAGGTGCGGCCTTCGATACCGGCGGCGGCGAGCTGGCGGGCAATTACCTGCCCGCCCAGGGTCGAGCCTTCAAGCACGTACATGGCGCCCAGCAATTGCGCGCGGGTGCGCAGCGGCGGCATATTGGGGCACAGGGGGGGCGCGGCTGGGTAGCCCAGCCGGGCCAGGTCTTCGAGGATGAGGGGCGCCCGGTAGCGCTGCGCCAACTGCCACTCGGGCCCGAAAGCCGGCGCGTGCGTGCGCAGGGCAGCCTCGTAAGGCTCCACAAAGCCATACATGCGGGCCAGAAAGTCAGCCGTTTCGGCGGCGGTTACGCGGCCAGCCGACAGCGCCTGGTTGAACGGGTTGGCTTCAACGGCGTCGTGGTACGGCCGGGTTTCGAGGCGCAGGCGGGGCAGCAAAGCCGGGCTTTCGACCGGCGGCGTTTGGGGGAGGAGCGGGAAATTCAAGCTACGAAAATAGGGCACGAAGCCCAACCAGCGTTGTAGAAATTAGTCCTGCGTGAGGGCATAGCTCACCAGGTTGGCGCCCATGCGCAGGGCGGCGTCGTGCGTGGCAGGCGAATCTTCAGGGTAGGTGCCCACGTCTTCCCAGCCGTTGCCGAGGTCGCACTCGTAGGTATAGAAGCACACCAGCCGGCCCTTGTAGAGCAGGCCGAAGCCCTGGGCGCGCTTGCCGTCGTGCTCGTGCACCTTGGGCAAGCCCTTAGGGAACTGATACTTCTGGTGGTAAATGGGATGCGAAAAGGGCAGCTCCACAAACTCCAGCTCGGGAAACACCTTTTTCATCTCGGGCCGGATGAACTTGTCGAGCCCGTAGTTGTCGTCGATGTGCAGGAAGCCGCCGCCGGTGAGGTAGCGGCGCAGGTTGCGGGCCTCGGCGTCGGTGAAGCTCACGTTGCCATGCCCGGTCATGTGAATAAAGGGGTAGGAGAGCAGCTCGGGCGAGTCGAGCTCCACGGTGGCTTCGTCGGGCGCGATGTTGGCGTGCAGCGTTTGGTTGCAGAAGCGAATGAGGTTGGGCAGCGAGGTTTTGTTGGCGTACCAGTCGCCGCCGCCGCCGTAGTGCAGCTTGGCAATGCGAAAGCTGGGGGCCGGCGCCGCGGCCGTTAGCGTGAGCAGCAGGGCCAAGGAAAAAAGCAGATATTTCACCATAAACGTCAGAGAGGCAGACTGCGTCGGATAGCCTGATAATGGCTGGCTTCGCCAGAAAGTTCGAGCCTGCAGGCGGCGGCGCCGGCCGGCTCGGGCCAGTGAAGCTGCAAAGTAGCCCTCGGTTGTTATTTCGCGGCTCCGCCGTGCCGTTTCTTTCCGACTATGTCCAGCCATCAGCTTCAGCAGTTTTTGCAGAGTACAGGTGCCATCAGTGCCGCGCAGGCGGCAGAAATTGCAGGCAGCTTCCGGCCGCGGAACCTGGCCCGGCATCAGTTTTTGCTCGAAGCCGGGCAGGTCAGCGACACATATTTTTTTCTGACGCGGGGCTTGCTGCGAGCCTTCGCGCTCAATCCGGATGGCTACGACGTCACCACGGGCCTCACCGGCCCGGGCCAGGTGATGTTCGAAGTGGCGTCGTTTTTCAACCGTACCCCTTCGCTCGAATCCATTCAGGCCCTTACCGACTGCGAGGGCTGGTGCCTGAACTACCAGCAGCTGAACGAGCTGTTCCATGCCCGCCCCGAATTCCGCGAGTTTGGGCGCGGCATACTGGTGCGGGGCTTTGCCGCCCTCAAGGCCCGTATGCTGGCCACCATCACGGAGCCGGCTTCGGTGCGCTACGAAGGCTTATTGCAGGCTCATCCGGAACTGCTGCTGCAAGTGCCGCTGAAGTATATTGCCTCCTACCTAGGCATCACCGATTCTTCGCTGAGCCGGATTCGCAAAGCCAGCGGGCAGAAATAATTCGGTGCGGTGATTTTCTTGCCAAATGGCAAGTAGAAGGCCCGAGCCAACCGGTTGCTTTGCAGCATCAACTCGTTGCTTAGCTCCGCCATCATGGAAAACCTGCCGCTTGCCCTGCCCCTCACGTTTATACTAACAACGGCCCTGGCCATCGGGCTTTTCTACGTGGCTGCGTGGCGCTCGAAACCGGTGCTGGCCGGGCTTTTGGGCTGGCTGCTGGTGCAGGGCCTCGTCGGGCTGAGCGGCTTTTATACCGTGAGCAACACGCTGCCGCCGCGCATGGCGCTGCTGCTCGGGCCGCCGTTGCTCGGCACCGGGCTGCTGCTGGCTACATCGGGC
>NZ_BAAGZM010000105.1:0-10312 GCF_054778495.1 Hymenobacter agri | reverse complement strand
CCTCGAGGCGCAGGATGCCGTAGCTGCCGTTCAGGCGCAGGTGGCTGGCGCCGGCCTGCTCGATGCGCAGGTTGTCTTGGCGGTCGAAGCCGCCGAGGTCGCCCTGCACGGCCCCGGCCAGCGAGATGCGTTCGATGCGGGGCATTTCGATGCGCACCAGCACCTTGCGGCTGCTACGGCCCCAGTCGCCGCCGAAGAGCTTGGTGTTGCGGGGCTTCACCACCAGTTCGTCGCCTTCGCGTTCCACGCGCAGGTCGTTGAGGGCGTCTTCCTCGCCGGCGGCCTCAATCTTGAAATTGCTGCCCTGGCGCACCACCACCCGGTAGTTGCCGGCTACCGTTACGTGGTTGAAGCCGGTTTCGTCGAAGGTGCGGCGGTTGCTGCCGTAGCTGTTCAGGTCGGTGTCGAAGCTGGGCGCGCCGCCGTAGTTCAGCGAGAGGCCGCTACGGCCGTTGCTGTCGTTATCGTCGTCATCGTCGTTGCTGTTGTCGTCGGCGCTGTCGTTGTCATTATCGGTGTCGATGTTGATGTTCACGTCCGAGTCGTCGTTGTTGTCCTCGTTGCGGCCCAGCTGCTCATCGGTGCAGGCGATGCACTCCAGCTTGTTGCCGCGCAGGCGGTAGCGGTGCTGCTCGGGGTCTTCGGGGCGGCGGTTGTTCACGAAGTCCTCGTCGTCGAGCAGGTCGTAGGCAAAGTCGCGGCTCAGGCGGAAGGTGCGGTCGCGGGGCAGGCGCAGTGTGATTTCGAGCTCCTGCTTGCGGTAGGCCGAGTTGGGCAGGAAGGAGAAGTGGTCGTCGAACACCAGCGAGGAGTCGCCGCTGGGGCGCACCGTGTAGTCGATGGTGGTGAGGGCGGTGCGGCGGGCTTCGTCTTCGCTCGGGCCTTTGGCGCCGAGGGTGCGCAGCACTTCCACCACTTTGCCGCTGTCGGCGGCGGCCAGGCGCAAATTCACGTGCTGCTCCCACTGACGGTCAACGCGGCGCGCATCAAGCATGAGTACCGGCGTAGTCAGCTTGGGGAATTGCTCGAGCTGCTCCACTTGCGCATCGTACTGGTACTGGCGGCTTTGCTGGGCCACGCCGGCCACCACACCCACAATGCTCAGCAGCCACAAACCCAGCAGCGACAGGCCCACGGTGCGCGTCATAAAGCTGTGGCGGAACAGCAGGTTCAAGCCACCCAGCAACAGCCACAGGGCCGGAATGCCGGCCAGCAGGGCCCCGGCCAGAATCGTCCAGCCCGGTACGCCGTGCAGCAGCACGTGGGCCGGGGCATCGCCCATCACAATGTTCTGCGAAGCGGGCAGCAGGCCAATGCCCGCGCCCAGCACAATGGCCACGCCCAAAAGGAGTGAGAAACCCGTGAGCGTGAGCAGCACACCGGCCACAATGCGCACGGCCGAGCCCACAAAATCAACGGCCGGACGCAGGGTGCGGGCCGCATCTTCCACGAAAGCGCCCACGGGGCGGTTGGTGGTGGCGGGGCCATCGGCAAAGGCGTTGGTGCGGGCGCTGTTATCGAAGCTTTCCAGCGTCATGGCATCGCCGCGCATCCGGAGCTTGTCCGAGACCGTTTTGGCCTCGGGCAATACTATCCAGAGAATGATGTAGAGCAGGAAGGTGAAGCCCCCGGCAAACAGGCCGGCCAGCATCAGCACACGCACCAGCGTCACGTCAATGTTGAAGTAGGCGGCCAGGCCGGCGGCTACGCCGGCTACTTTGCCGGTACCCGTGTCGCGGAACAAGCGGCGGCCGGCCAGCGGGCCCGTGTTCAGCAGGGCTTCGGGGTGGGCGGGGGCGTCGTAGCGCTTGGGCAGCAAAATCCAGAGGATGATGTAGCCCAGCACCACCAAACCGCCGAAGTCGACGCGGCCGTGGTTGTGGCCGTTATCCCAGCCCCAGATGCGGATGGTGGGCGAGAGCAGCGTGGCAAACACGAAGCCTAGCCGCACCCACAGCGGATTGATGACGAAGTACTGTGCAATGCCGGCAGCTACGCCCGCAATTTTGCGGTTGGCCATGTCGCGGTACAGGCGCTTGCCTTCGCCGGGCACGGCGGCTGCGGCATCGGCGGCGGCCGTGGTATTGGCATAGGCGCCGGCGGCGGGGCGGGCGTAGCCGGCCGAGGCGGCGTCTTCTTCGGCCGTTACCTCGTCGTCCTCGTCGGTTTCGTCGGCAAAGTCGCTTACGCGGCCCATTTTGGCCATCATGGCCTGCACATCATCCAGGGTGATAACCTGCTGCAGGGGCGAGAGGCGGGCCGAGAACAACTCGGCGATGCGGCCTTCGATGTCGGCCACAATGTCGGCGTGGCCGCGGTAGCTGGCGAAGTGGGCCTTCACCTCGGCCAGGTAGCGACTAAGGACTTCAAAACCGTCTTCCTCGATGTGGAAGATGAGTCCTTGTAAGTTGATGCTGATGTTCTTTTTCATGTGAAAGAGGGCCGAACGGGCCGATTGGATGCTGGTGAGTGAAGCAGAAAAAGAAGGCGGAGTTAGCGGCTGTCGCCGGGCGGCCGGCTATGGCGGATGATGCCGACCGAGGTGGCCATTTCCTCCCAGGTATCGCGCAGCTCCTCCAGAAACTTGCGGCCTTCGTCGGTGAGGGTGTAGTATTTGCGGGGCGGGCCGCTGGTGCTTTCCTTCCAGACGTAGTCCAGCAGGGCGGCATTCTTGAGGCGGGTGAGCAACGGGTAGAGCGTGCCCTCCACCACAATCATGCGGGCCGAAGTCAACTCCTCCAGCATGTCGGAGGCGTAGGCTTCGCCGCGGGCGATGATTTCCAGGATGCAGAACTCAAGGATTCCCTTGCGCATCTGAACCTGGGTGTTCTCGAGTTTCATGGGCGAGTTGGTTGACTAGTGGGTGACGAACAGTACAAATGTATGGTAGGTACTTTGTAACGCAAGGTACTGGATAAATAATTCAATCGAAATAGCTAAAATATTTCGCTATGTATTGATAGTCAGTAAGAAAATTTTATAGAAAAAGCGCGATATGCACCGTGCCCACTACCTGTCAGGCAAACTCCCGCGGGCAAAGTCGAAAGTCCGGCCGGCCGCAAGCCCGCGCGCCAGTCGATTTCGTATGTAGGGCCAACAGTCGCATTCGGCGAGGGGCGGGGCCTTTGGCTCGAAATTGGTGGGCCCCGACGCACTATAATGGAGTAACTTGCGTTCCGTCCGCGCACTAGCCTCATTTCCCTCCTTCTATGTCCCAACTTTCCGCTGCTGCCACTCGGCTGCTCGTACTGGGTTCCACCGTTGCACTGGCCTTGCCCGCCGCCGCTCAGTCGACCAAAACCCCCAAATACAGCAACGAATTCCTGAACATTGGGGTAGGGGCCCGGGCCCTGGGCATGGGCAAAGTGCAGGTGAGCCTGGCCAACGACGCCACCGCCGGCTACTGGAACCCCGCCGGCCTGGTGAACCAAACCCACAAGTACGACGGCGTGCTGATGCACTCGGAGCTGTTTTCGGGCGTAGTGAAAAACGACTACGCCGCCTTCTCCATGCCGCTCGACGACAAAAGCGCCATCGGGGCCAGCGTGCTGCGCCTGGGTGTGGATAACATTGCCGATACCCGCGCCCTGGTGAACGAGTACGGCTACGTCGACTACAGTAAGATTGAATACTTCTCGGTGGCCGACTATGCGCTGCTGCTCTCCTACGCCCGCAAGCTGGGCGTGGAAGGGCTGAGCGTGGGGGCCAACGGCAAGTTTATCTACCGCAACATCGGCAAGTTTGCCCACGGCTACGGCTTCGGCATTGATGCTGGCGTGCAGTACAACCACAAAGGCTGGAACCTGGGTTTAATGGCCCGCGATATCACCACAACGTTCAACGCCTGGTCCATCAATGCCGACGAATACCTGAAAGGGGTGAACAGTACCCAGGCCAACCTGAAAGACGAGGTGCCCAAAAACAGCACTGAAATCACGCTGCCGCGCTTCGTGCTGGGCGTGGGACGGCGCTTCGAACTGCCCAAGCAATTCTCGGCCCTGGTAGCCGCCGACCTCGAAACCACCACCGACGGCCAGCGCGGCACCCCGATTTCAACCAAAGCCGTGAGCGTAAACCCCAGCGCGGGCGTGGAAATCGGCTACCGTAACCTGGTGTTTCTGCGCGGCGGCGCCGGCAACTACCAGCAAATCAGTAGCGTAGTAGACCAGCGCAAGCAGTGGAAAGGACAGTACAGCCTGGGCGCCGGCGTGGCCGTGAGCGGCCTGCGCATCGACCTGGCCCTGTCGCGCCTGGCCGTGGAGAAGCTCGGCAGCACCTCCCAAACCAATTCGCTGATTGTCTCGCTGGGCTACGGCTTCAAATAGGCTTGAGACGGCACCAACGTGCGCAAAAGAAATTAGCTACCCAACGTTTCTGAAATGATATGAGCAATACTACCAATTACTTTCCGCTGCGTCGCTGCTGGCCGCTGCTGATGCTGTGCTGGCTACTGGTGGCTGGCAGTAGCACCAGCTACGCACAGTCGGGCCCGGTGGGCAACGAATGGATTGTGCCGGGGCAACGCTACTTCAAGTTGAAGGTGGCGAAGGACGGCATCTATAAAATCAACTACCAGTACCTGACGGCGGCCGGGATTACCGGTGTGGCGCCCAGCCAACTCCAAATTTGGCGGCGGGGCCGCGAGATAGCCGTGTATGGTGGTGGCAACCAGGCGGTGCTTGATGCCACGACGTTTCTGGAGTTCTACGGCCAGCGCAACGACGGGCGGCTTGATGTAGAGCTGTATAAGACTCCTGCCGAACAGGCGCATCAATACTATAATTTTTACACCGATACATCGGCCTACTTCATCACCTGGAGTTCAGCCCGGGGAGGGCGGCGCATGCAGCAGCCGGTGGCCACCCCGGG
Source organism: Hymenobacter agri (assembly GCF_054778495.1). Lineage (NCBI taxonomy): Bacteria > Pseudomonadati > Bacteroidota > Cytophagia > Cytophagales > Hymenobacteraceae > Hymenobacter > Hymenobacter agri. Next base: position 5,443 of record NZ_BAAGZM010000105.1, on the reverse strand, counting down.
AACGCCGCACCCGCATCGCATTTCTAATATGCTGAACCTGCGGACGGAAGTGTACTACGATGTGCCATTGAACCGGTATAATTTTCTGCCTTGGGTTGAGCCGGGCGAAGGGTACTTCTCTGGCGATATTAACATGGCGGCCGACTCAGTGGTGCGCAACGTCGCCAGTTCGGGGCCGTCGCCACGCCTTGAGGTGCTGGTGATGGGGAGTACCATCTATACGCACCGCACCCAGGTATCCATCCGCACGCCCGCGGGCACGTTGCGCCAGTTGGGCATTATCAACTTTTCGGGCACGCAGCGCGCCCGGCAGTCCTTTCCCATTCTGCGTTCAGATATTGGCCCTAATGGCACGTGCGCGGTGCAAATACGGCCAACTGACCTGAACGACCCCACCGATAAGATTCAGATTGGCTATTTCCGGGTGATTGTGCCCCAGGCTAACCGATGGTTTCCGAATCGCAACAGCGTGTTTTTTCAACACGACTCGCTGCTGACGGGCCCGGCGACCTACGAGCTGGATTCCATTCCGGCCTCGGTGGCGGGCTTCGACATCCAGGACCCCTACAACGTGCAGCGCGTGCCGGGTACGGCAGTAAGCGGCGGGTTTCAGCGCCGCCAGTACGTGTTTGCCAGCGCTACCCCAGCGGGGACGCGCGCATTGCTGCTCGCCGATGAAGCGCGGTTGGCGGTGCCACTCACGGCCGCCCGCGAAGTGAAGTTTCGGACAATCAACCCGGCTACGCCCACCTTCATCATCATCACGCATCCCAAGCTGATGCGGCCCGATGCAGCCTCGGGCATTGTGAATGCGGCCAAAGACTACGCCGCCTATCGGAAGTCGGCCGCGGGCGGGGGCTACGACACCCTGATGGTCACGGCCCCTCAACTGTACGACCAGTTCTCTTACGGCGACCGGTCGTGGCTGGCACTGCGGCATTTCAGCCGCTGGATGGCCGCTGCTACGCCCAATGCAACCAATCGGTACTTGCTATTGCTAGGCAAAGGGTTGGTACCGTCCGAACGGCCTCTTCCGGCAACCGGTCCGGTGCTGTTCACTAGCACTACCACCCGAGGCCTCGGGGAGGTTGGCCTCGACCTCGTGCCCACCAATGGGCGTTCAGAATCGGATAATATGTTGACGGCCGATTTCGCCAACAACGATTTCACTGCCAAGCTACACGCGGGGCGCCTGACTGTGACGACGCCCCGGCAGATAAAAAATTACTTGGACAAGCTCCGGACGCACGAGTCGGCCGGCCCAGCTCCCTGGCGCAAAAACATGCTGCATCTGGTCGGGGGGGATGATGCCGCCGAAAGCGCCGACTTCAAGATGATAGTAGACCGAATCGGCGACCGCGTGAGGCAGCCCTACCTTGGTGGGCAGGTGGTAAAAACCGAAGTCAGAACCACTACCCTGGCCAGTTCGGTTGATATTTCCTCCTACTTGAACCCGGGCCTATCCATGATTACGTACTTCGGGCACGGGTCTAACAATACGTTCAAGCTGGATTTCGGCAAGCCCTCCACCGCCCCGAGCTACAACAACCCGGGGCGTTACCCGGTGCTGTTTTTGAATGGCTGCGCCGGAAACTTCACCGGCGTATCAACGCCCACGGTAGTAGAAGACTACCTGTTTGCCGAGCAGAAAGGAGCCATTGGCTCGCTGGGCGAATCTGGCTTCGGCTTTCCCAACCAGCTCGAGGTAGCTGCCGACACGCTGACGAAACTGCTATTCAACGACAAAAACTGGTACGGAAAGCCCATCACCGTCGTCCACGACGAAATGGTACGCCGGCTGCAGCACCAACCGCTTTTCAGCGATAATATTGGTGCCGAGCAGATGCTGTGCACGACCTGGCAGGGCGACCCGACCATCGCCCTGTACTCGCCGGCCTTGCCCGACTTTGTGGCCAGTTCGGCCACCCTCTCAATTGTACCGGCCCCGGGCGCGGGCCCCGTAACGGCGGCATCGCCCAGTTTTGTGCTGAACGTGGGCGTAAGCAACCCAGGTAAAGTGACCTTCGACCCCATCGAAATCAGCGTAACCCGAATTACGCCCGGTAAAACGAATAAGGTGTACCGGTTTTCGTTTCCACAGGCTTTTACTTCGCAAACCAGCTACGCACTGACCATTCCCAATGATTATCCCGGGCTTTTCGTGGCCAGTACCTTCCAAGTAGCGCTGGACCCGGATAATAAGATTGCCGAGTCGAACGAAAGCAACAACACGGCCCAGATTGACTTTACCTTCCTGACCGGTGGCCTCACCCTGCTAAACCCGACCGAGTTCGCCATTGCTTCGACGGTTACACCGCGTCTGGCAGCGCAGTCCAACAATCCCAATGAAGTTTCGCGGGTGTATGAGCTGGAGCTCGATACGGACCCCGGATTTACCTCGTCGCAGAAGAAAACCACGACCGTTACGGCCAGCGTGCTGGCTGAGTGGCTGCCTACGCTGCCTGCCACCGTGGCCGGGCGCGATAGTGTGGTCTGGTTCTGGCGTGCTCGTTTTCAGACGCCCGCGGCGAGCGAAGATGGCAGCTGGGTAGTGTCTTCGTTTCGGGTAATTCCCAATAGCCCGTCGGGGTGGTCGCAAAGCCATGCCGCGCAGTTCAAACGCAACGCCCTGACCGGGGTGGAGGTGAGTGGTCCGCCCACGAGTTGGACATTTGCCTCTGCGCGGGTGCCGCTGGTGCTGCGCACGATAGGGGGCGGCGCCCCGCGCTCAACCCCGCAGTTTGACAACCTGCTGGGCGGCGGCATCTACCTACAGTCGGCCGGGGTGCCTACCGTGAGCAACTGTGGCGTGGAGTCGCCCAACCTGCTGATTGCCGTGTACGATGGCACCTCGTTGCGCCCGCTGGTGATGCCCGCCGCGTACCAGCGGTGCGGCCAGGTTCCCAACTATGCCTACTACTTCTCGGCGGCCACCCGGGCCAATGCGAGTGATACGCTGGATAACCTCAACTACAGCGCGACCCGGCAGCAGCAGCTCGATGCCTTTTTGACTGCTATCCCTAACAACGCCTATGTGGCCGTGATTTCAACCAATCGGCTGCGCTACTCGCTGCTGCCTGCTGCCCTTAAAACCCGGTTGCAAACGTTGCTCGGCTCGCAGCTCATCACCACGCTGGCCGATGGTGAGCCCCTGGCCGTGGTTGGCCAGAAGCTGACGGCAACTACCGGCCGCCTGCTGCACGAAAAAGGCCCTGACCGTAGCGCCGGTACGCTGCCATATAACCAGCGGATTGAACTGGCCGACACGCTGCTGCAAAAAGGTACTACGGGGCGTGTTGTCTCCACGCTCATCGGCCCGTCGCAGCAATGGAATAATCTCTACGCTTCCATTGTGAGACCTAATAGCAGCGCTCAGTACACGCTCAACGTAATCGGGGTTGATGCCACTGGTAAAGAGACTACGGTGCTGCCTAACGTGACCATCCCAGGCACGGGCGTGCTGACCACGCAGTCCTTGACTGGGGTGGTTTCGGCCGCCACCTATCCCTACCTGCGCCTCGACCTGGCGATGTCGGATACGGCGCACATGGCTCCGCAGCTGCGGCAGTGGCTCGTCACCTCGCGCGGCCTGCCCGAGGGCGTGGTACTGCGCGATGCCGTGCCGGCCAGCACCTACGCAGCGGCAACACTGCTAGCGCAGGCTACCACTTCCCCGGGCGTGGTAAGCTTCCCGGTGAAGTTTAAAAACGTGTCGACCGAGACATTCAGTGGCCCGCTCAGTACCCGTATTCAGTTGCGCGACCTCAGCAACAACACTGTGCGGTTTGTGGCACCTCTGGTGAGTACGCCGGCGCCCCTGCCGGGCGAAACGGCCACCATTACTGCCAGCATTGATATGGCAGGCCGGTATGGGCGTTTCCAGATAGAAGTGGTGGTGAATCCGCGTCTGCAACCCGAGCAGAACTACGCCAACAACGAGTTGATTCTACCAGAATTTACGGTCATCAACCGCAACGTGCCCCCCACGCTCGACGTGGCCGTTGATGGCCGTCACATCCTCAACGGCGAGTTAGTGTCGGCGCGGCCGGTAATTGTGGTGCAGCTCAACGACGAAGACCAGGTGCAGCACATCACCGATGCCTCGGCCTTTACGCTCACGCTGCTACGGCCCGGCCAAACCGGTTTGGGCACATTGGTGCCGCTCACGGGCAACGACGTGCACTTCACTGTCGATACCAGCAAGGGCAGCGTGGCCCGCCTCACCTATGAGCCGGGCCTGAACGGCCCGCTGCCTGACGGCAAATACACGTTGCGCGTGCAGGGCCGCGACCCCAACAACACCGCTGCTGCTGCGCAGGAAATGCAGATTTCATTCGAAGTGGTGAATGCCGCGACCATCAGCAATGTGTACCCGTACCCGAACCCGGTGATTAGCAAGGCGCGCTTCGTATTCACCGTGACGGGGCAGGAGCTGCCGCGCAACATGAAAATCCAGATTATGAGCCTCACCGGGCGCGTGGTGCGCGAGATTTTCATGAACGAGCTGGGGCCGCTGCACATCGGCAACAACATCACCGACTACGCCTGGGACGGTACCGACAGCTACGGCGACCGCCTGGCCAACGGTACCTACCTCTACCGGGTGGCCTACGACGATAGCAACGTCTCGTTCTCACACCGCGACACGGCTGGCGATAAGGCCTTTAAAAATGACTGGGGCAAGCTGGTGCTGATGCGCTAGCCGGAAAAATGGCGAATGAGTAAATGAGTGAGGGGACGTTCGACGGCAGTCAGCCATTGAACGTCCCCTCACTCATTTACTCATTCGCCATTTTTCCGCTACCTCCGGCGCAGCGTTACGAAGCTGTAAGCATATGCATGCTTTTCGTCGGCTTCGTGGCGCTCGCGGGTTTCTTCGCGCCACTCAGTCGGCGAGAGCGGCGGAAAAGAAGCATCACCTTCGAATGCGTGATGAATTTCGGTGAGGTACACCACGTCGGCCGCAGGCAGGGCCTCGCGGTAGATTTCGCCGCCGCCAATCACGCACACGGTATCGGCGTCCAATTGGCGGGCCCGTTCGAGCGCGCCGAGCACAGACGCGGCCGCCTCACAGCCGGGCGCGGCCCAATTAGCCTGGCGCGTCACCACGAGGTTGGGCCGGCCGGGCAGGGCGTTGCCGATGCTGTCGAACGTTTTGCGGCCCATCACCACCGGGTGGCCCAGGGTGAGCTGCTTGAAATGCCGCAGGTCGGCGGGCATGCGACCCCAGGGCAATTCCCCATTTTGGCCGATGATGCCGTTTTCGGCTACGGCGACTACTAATGCGACCATCTTAAAAATTCGGTTTAAAGCCTCGTAGTAATTCCTCCACCGGCATGCGCTTCTTGCCTTCCAGCTGCACGTCGAGCAGGTCGAGCCAGCCGTCGGCGGCGGCCACGCGCAGGTAGCGCCGCCCATCCGAAGCCCAGGTGCCGGGCGTGGC
>NZ_BAAGZM010000104.1:0-10333 GCF_054778495.1 Hymenobacter agri | reverse complement strand
TCATCCTGAGCCAGGATCAAACTCTCCATTGTAAAATTTCTCTACACCACGGCGAACCGTGGCTGATGTCGAGTGCTGACCTTGCTCACATTTTGACGTTATGGTCAAATTCGTTTCGCTTGGTTTGTTTCACTGCGCTTCTTCCGAAGAAGAAGTAACAAGTGGAACACTTACTATTTTGTCTGTTTCCGTCATTCAAAGAACGTGTGATGCTTCCATTTGAGGCATCAGTGTGGGCCAGTGATTAAGCCCGCGGTTGTCGTTATCAACCTTTGTTCGTTTTGGGATTGCAAAGGTAGAAATTATTTTTGATTTGTCAACTTATTTTCGAAAATTTTTCTATTTTTCGATTCGTTTTTCAAATCAGCCGCTTTCGTTTAAAGTGGCTTTAGGCTTTGCAAGTCAGCTTGTTATGACTGTCTTTTGGTTAACTCCGTTCGTTTTGGGAGTGCAAAGGTAGAAGTTTTTTTCGACTTTCAAATCTTTTGGCGAAAAAAATTTTAGTTCTTTTCGCTTCGCTTTTTGAGAGTGACCTGCTTCCTGTTGAAGCGGGTTGCAAAGGTACGGTGGCTTTTTTCGCTGGTGCAAGCTATTCGAGAAATAAATCTCGACGCTTGCGGCTAGCTGCGGAGGACAGACAAGCTGCCTTCCGGGGAAGTTCCGGACATTTCAAATTTGTGCCTTAGCGAGTGCTTTGGGCTTTTCCGTTGGTCCGTTTGACGTTTCGGGACTGCAAAGGTAGGAGGACTTTTTGGGGCGGCAAGCGGCCTTTTACGAAATAGTTGATTTGAGGTTGTAAGTAGTTGATTGATGCGGTCAAAAAAAATGGTTTATGGATGGGCTATGGTAGTAGAATTAGTGATTGAAACCTATTTCGGGCATTTGCAGGATGGGAACTGTGAAGTAAAAATGTCCACTAAACCATATTTGGGGAATAGGTGCAAGTGTGGTTTAGATGGATGGAAGAGGAGTGAATGGATGAGGCTTTGCCCCTACCCTTCTGCCTGAGATGGCTATTTTGAAGTCGGAAATATGCTTTTGAATGGGGGTATAGGTACTTTCCTCATCAACAAAAAGCCCCGCGACCATTTCCAGATTGAGGTTGGAAAGGGGTGCGGGGCTTGATGGAGCTATTAGGATTGCGGAATGGACGGAATTATTTGCGCGGTAGAGATGCTTCGACTGCGCTCAGCATGACGGGCTTGCTCGCCTCTTTTAGCGGTGGAGGGTGCTCACCCTATCCGGGCCGACGCTGACGATGCTGATGGGGACTTGCAGCTCCTTTTCGAGGAATTCGAGGTAGGCGGTGAGGTTGGCGGGGAGCTGGGCGGCGTCGGTGATGGCAGTGAGGTCGGAGTTCCAGCCGGGGAGGGTGAGGTATTCGGGGGTGACGGCGGTGAGTTCGCCGGGGTCGGGGAGCTGGGGGGTGCTGGTGCCGGCGGCGGTGCGGTAGTGGGTGCAGGCCCGGATTTCGGTGAAGGCGTCGAGGACGTCGGCTTTCATGAGGTGGAGTTCGGTGACGCCGTTGAGCATGATGGCGTAGCGGAGGGCGGGCAGGTCTATCCAGCCGCAGCGGCGGGGGCGGCCGGTGGTGGAGCCGAACTCGCGGCCGGCCTGGCGGATTTGCTCGCCGACTTCGTCGTGGAGTTCGGTAGGGAATGGGCCGCTGCCGACGCGGGTGCAGTAGGCTTTGGTGATGCCGTACACTTTGTCGATGTGGCGGGGGGCGATGCCGAGGCCGGTGCAGGCGCCGGCGGCGATGGTGCTGCTGGAGGTGACGTACGGGTAGGAACCGAAGTCGATATCGAGCAGGGAGCCCTGGGCGCCTTCGGCGAGGATGCGCTTGCCCTGGGCGAGGAGGTCGTTGAGCAGGTATTCGGTGTCGGTGAGCTGGAGGGTGCGCAGGAATTCGACGGCGGCGAAGAAGTCGGCTTCGAGGTCTTCGATTTCGAGTTCCTTATTATAGTGGGCAGCGATGGCGGCGTGCTGGGCCACGGCTTCTTGGTAGCGCTGCGGGAAATCGGGCAGCAGGATGTGGCCGACGCGCAGGCCGACGCGGCCGATTTTATCGGAATAGGTGGGGCCGATGCCTTTGAGGGTGCTGCCGATTTTGGTGTTGCCGCGGGCTTCTTCGCTGATGCGGTCGAGGGCGCGGTGCGACGGGAGGATGAGTTGGGCTTTTTTGGAGAGGTAGAGGTTGTGGGACCATTCGATGCCGCGGTCGGTCAGCTTTTGGAGCTCTTGACGGAAGACGACGGGGTCGAGGACGACGCCGTTGCCGACGACATTGATGATGTGCGGGTGGAAAATGCCGCTGGGCACCTGGTGCAGGACGTGCTTGACGCCGTCGAAATACAAGGTGTGGCCGGCGTTGGGGCCGCCCTGAAAGCGTGCGACGGCGTCGTAGGTGGGCGCGAGAACGTCTACGATTTTGCCTTTGCCTTCATCGCCCCACTGGAGGCCTACTAATACGTCTACTGGCATGGTGGTTTGGGGGTCGCCGTCACCTCACCACCCGGCCCCCTCTCCTTGGGGAGAGGGGGAGCCTGACGACTCGTGCGGGTGGTTTGGGGAGGGCTATTATTAAGAGGTTGGTATTATGGTTGGAATTGCTGCGTTGGGTTTTGCCTTGTGCTACCTTCCGTGACGAGGTCCTTGGCTATGCCGACCTTCGGTTCGCTGCGCTCAAGAGACAGGGGATGACTAGGACGGGCAAAAAAATGGCCGCCTAGTTGGCGGCCTGGGTAAGCTGTTGGCGGGCAGTAGCTTCGTCGGGCGAAACGATGAAGATGTTGTTCAGCTTCGTGATGGCCAGCATTTTTTTGGGATGGTCGGCGGGGTTGATGAGGACGAGCTCACCGCCGCGGCTACGAAACTTGGTGAGGAGCGACACAAGGACTCCGATACCGGTGCTATTGATGTAGCGGATTTCGGAGAGGTCGATGGCGCACTGGTTGAGGTCTTCGCCGAGGTGCTGGTTGACGGACTGCAGGAGCTGGTCGGTGTCGGGGCTACCGATGAGGTCGCCGGAGAGGCGGACGAAGAGGATGCCGTTTTCGACGGTGCTGGTGGTGGTCATGCGTAAAACCCCACCCCCGGCCCCTCCCCGGTGGGAGAGAGTAGCCTGACGGGGACGCAGGGGCAATTGTTTAGATTGAGTGTATTGAAGTGCGGGCGGCGGCCTGGGCGCGACAGTCGCCGCAGATGCCGTACAAATTTAAAGAATGGTGCAAGATATGGAAGTTGAGAAGGTCGCCGACCATGGTTTGAATGCCGTGGATGCGCGGGTCGCAGAATTCCACTACTTTATGGCATTCGGTGCAGATAACGTGGTCGTGCTGGCGATAGCCGTAACTCTTCTCATACTGGGCGAGGTTGCGGCCGAACTGGTGCTTGCTGACGAGGCCCTGCTCGACCAGTAAATCCAGCGTGTTATACACGGTGGCGCGGCTGACTTGCAGGCCGCGCTCCTTCATGCCGGCGTAAAGCTCATCAACATCGAAGTGGCCGGAGCGGGCATAGATTTCTTCGAGGATGGCGTAGCGCTCGCCGGTTTTGCGCAGGCCTTTGTTTTCGAGGTGGGCGGTGAAAAGCTTGCGCACCTCCTCGAGCTTGTCGGTATTGAGCGGGGCTTCGGAGGCGGGGCTGGGGGTGTGCCGGGCCGCAAAGCCGGTTTCGGAAGAGCCGCCGGTCCCCTGCCCTGCTTCGTCGACGGGGTCGGTCGTGTGGGATTTACTCACTATATATATAAGGTGTAAGTCGGCGGATCAAAGGTACGTGCTAGCGAGGGCACCTCCCCCCCTGGGCCCTCTCCTTAGAGCTATGGAGAGTCGAGGCAGGGCGATGCGGACCTTTTTATCGCTCGAAGTAGAGATGATAATGATTGGCGCAGCCAGGGTTGAAAGCCGCTTGGCAGTGCGGGCAGATACTATCGCAGCTTAGGTAGCTGGCGATGCTGAGAGTTTGGCGGCAATTACCGCAGTAGATGGCTTCGGTTTGGAATTCGGCTTTTGGCCAGACCTGGGCGGCATGGCCGGCAGCTTCGTTGTGGCACTCGATGCAAGCGTAGAACTCGCCGCAGCACTTATGCTGGATGGCAATAATGTCGCGCTCAGAATGCCAGTGGGCGCATTGGGTACGCGCATTGACTTCTGTGCCGTGAACGGTAATGAGTTGGGAGGCTTTCACAAATTATGAATCGAACCGCTCAACTTGGAGTACACCGTCCACCTTTTTGAGGCGCTGAATGAGCTTGTTCAAATGGTCGGTATCGTTGACGAACACCATAATCTGGCCTTCGAAAAAACCGTCGTCGGCGGTGATGGTGATGGACCGCATGTTCACCTTGAGGCTGGTGCTGATGATGCGCGTGACATCGTTTACGAGGCCCACGCGGTCAGAACCCTTCAGGCGGACGCCGGCAAGGAAGGCCAGTTCGAGTTGGTCGGTCCATTTGGCGCGCACGATGCGGTTGCCGTAGTTCGACATCAGGTCGACGGCGCGGGGGCAGCTGGTGCGGTGGATGATGAGGCCCTGGTCGGTTTCGAAACCGAACACATCGTCGCCGGGAATAGGATTGCAGCAGCGGGCGATGCTGTAGTTGAACTTGTCGGTGTGCTCGCCGACTACCAGCATGTCGGGCCGTACGCCGCGGATTTTCTGCACCTCGTTCTCGAAGGTTTTGGGCTCGAGCACGGCCGGCAAGGGCTTTTCGGAGGTGAAAAGCGACTCGCGGATGGCGCGGCCGTCAATCTGCCCCACGGCCAGGCGGTAGTAGAATTCCTGAGCGCTGGGCGCGTTGAAATAAGCTAGCAGGCGATTGAAGTTGTCCTGCGTAAAGGGCACACCGATGAGCTCCAGACGCTTTTCGAGGATAAAGCGGCCATCTTCGGCCTTGGCGCGTTTGTCGTCGCGCAGGAAATCCTTGATTTTGGAGCGCGCCTTGGTCGTGATGACGTAGTTGAGCCACTCCGGCGTGGGGCGCTGCTTGTGCGAGGTCAGAATTTCGACCTGGTCGCCGTTATGGAGTTGGTAGCTCAGCGGCTCGAGCTTCTGGTTCACCTTGGCCCCGAGACAGTGAATGCCAATTTGCGAGTGAATATCGAAAGCAAAATCCAGCGCCGTAGCCTTGTCAGGCAGAATTACCAGCTTGCCCTTGGGCGTGAAGGCGTAAACCTCCTTCACGAACAGGTTCTGACGGAATTCGTCCATGAATTCCAGGGCGCTGGAATTGTTGGATTCCAGCATCTCGCGCACCTTGTTCACCCAGCCTTCGAGCGAGCTTTCGGGCTGAATGCTGCCGGTGTCCTTGTATTTCCAGTGCGCAGCGTAGCCTTTCTCGGCGATGTCGTCCATGCGGCGCGAACGGATTTGCACCTCCACCCACTGCCCGGCCCGGCTCATCACGGTGGTGTGCAGGCTCTCGTAGCCGTTGGCTTTGGGCGTGCTCACCCAGTCGCGCAAGCGGTCGGGGTTAGGCTGGTAGAAGTCGGTCACAATGCTGTACACCTGCCAACAGGCGGCTTTTTCCTGCTCCGGCGGCACGTCCAGAATCACACGGATGGCAAACAGGTCGTACACCTCGTCGAAGGTGATATTCTGTTTCTTTATCTTCTTAAGAATGGAATAGATGCTTTTCGGCCGGCCCTTGATTTCATATTCAAAACCCTGCGCTTTCAGCTCCTCATCAATCGGCTGCACAAACTCCTTGATGAAGCGGTTGCGTGCCGCCTGGCTCTGGCGCACCTTGGCCTTGAGCTCGTTATACGTTTCCGTATCGGTGAATTTGAGGTACAAATCCTCCAACTCACTCTTTATAGTATAGAGGCCCAGCCGATGGGCAAGCGGCGCGTACAGATACAGCGTTTCCGAGGCAATTTTCAGCTGCTTGTGGCGCGGCATCGAGTCCAGCGTCCGCATGTTGTGCAGACGGTCGGCAATTTTGATGAGAATCACGCGTACGTCCTCGCTCAGCGTGAGCAGCATTTTACGGAAGTTCTCGGCCTGCTCGCTGGTGCCGTACTCAAACACGCCCGAAATCTTGGTCAGCCCGTCGATGATGCGGGCCACCTTAGGGCCGAACTCGCGCTCGATGTCCGACAGTTCGGTGGGCGTGTCCTCCACCACGTCGTGCAACAGCGCCGCCACGATGCTGGTGGTACCCAGCCCGATTTCCTCCACCGCAATCTGGGCCACGGCCAGCGGGTGCAGAATGTAGGGCTCGCCCGACTTGCGGCGCATCTCCTTGTGCGCCTCCAGGCTTTGGTTGAAGGCTTTTTTAATGAGCTTAGCGTCGCCGTCTTTCAGGTACGGCTTGGCCGTGCGCAGCAGGCGGCGGTAGTGGCGCAGGATTTCCTGGCGCTCGGCTTGGAGGTCGATAACGGGCGGCATAATGGTAAAGTAACAACGCCGGGGCGGAAAAGGTGGCGCGGCCTGGGTAATACGCAAGGCATCTTCAAGCGTCCTGCCCGGCCATACCGAGGCATCACCATACGGATGATGGCGTTGCTTCAATCAGAAAAACTTCGCGCCCACGCTCGCCACGGCGGCCTTTATTGCGTTCTGCCCCCCTCCCCTATTTTCAACAGCCGAAGCCCGTTGCGCGCAAACAGTTTCCCGAGTACCTTTGCGGGCCCGAAGCAAACGGCAGCGGCGCCCTATATGCGGATATGGCGAAATTGGTAGACGTGCCAGACTTAGGATCTGGTGCCGCAAGGCGTGTGGGTTCGAGTCCCTCTATCCGCACTTTTATTTGATGCAGGCCTTCAGTCGTATGGCTGGAGGCTTTTTTTTCAACCTTTCAACCGGGCCGGCAGCAGCTGGCTTCCCTGTTTTGAACATTACTCTCGACAAGAACGACGAGCAGCTGACCGGGCTGCTGACCGTGAACCTGACCGAAGCCGACTACGCGCCCACCGTCGATAAGCAAATCAAAGAGTACAGCAAGCGTGCTCAGGTGAAGGGCTTCCGCCCCGGCATGGTGCCCGTGGGCATGGTGCGCAAGATGTACGGCAAAGGCATTCTGGGCGAGGAAATCAACAAAATGCTGGGCAAAGCGGTGGACTCCTACATCAAGGAGAACAACATCAAGCTGCTGGGCGAGCCCCTGCCCGTGCCGAGCAACGTTGACTTCGACACCGATAAAGACTTCGCTTTCCAGTTTGAGCTGGGCCTGCTGCCCGACTTCGAGCTGCCCGCCGACCTCGCCGTGGAGCGCCACCAGGTGAGCCTCGACGACGAGACGCTGGCCCAAACCAACGAGCAGATTGCCCGCCAGTACGGCGAAACGACCAACCCCGACGAGTCGGAGGCTGGCGACTACCTGTTCGGCAAGTTCAAGAAGGCTGGTGAAGAAGGCGAAGGCCGCACCATTCTGCTGCCCATCGCCAAGGTAACCGGCGACCAGGCGCAGTTCATCGGCAAAAAAGCTGGCGATGTGGTAACGTTCGACCTGCAAGCTGCTTTCAAGAACGACGCGGCTTCGATTTCGAACTTCACCGGCCTGAGCAAGAAAGAAGCCGAGGAAGCTACCGGCGACTACGAGCTGAGCGTGGAGAAGGTGAACCGCACGGCTGCTCCGGAAATGAACCAGGAGCTGTTCGACAAAGTATTCGGCCCTGAGGCGGTTTCGAGCCAGGAAGAGTTCGACGCCAAGGTCCGCGAAACCATCCAGCAGAACTACGACCGCGAGGCTGATGGCGCGATGAACAACAGCATCGTGCAGCAGCTGGTGGAGAAAACCGACATCAAGGTGCCCACGGAGTTCTTCAAGAAGTGGCTGGTGCGCGCCAACGAGGGCAAACTGACGCCCGAGATGGTAGAAGAGCACTACGACGACTACGTGAAGGAACTGAAGTGGAGCATGATTCGCAACAAGGTGGTGGAAGACGCCGGCCTGAAGGTGAGCAACGACGAGATTGTGAACCGCACGCTCGACAAAATCATGGGCCAGTTCAACATGCCGAACATGCCCGACGAGATGCGCGAGTCGATGCGCCAGTACGCCGACAGCTTCCTGAAGCAGGAGAACGGCAAAAACTACATCAACGAGTACGAGGCCATTCTGGCAGAGAAAGTGCTGGAAAACCTGCGCGGCAAAGTTGTTGTTACGGACAAGCCCGTAACGGCCGAAGAATTCCGGACCCTGCACAGCTAAGCGCTGCGCAACCCGACTTTGGAAAAGCCCTTACGGTGACGTAAGGGCTTTTTTGTTGGGTTTTCGACAACATTCCTTTACTTCGCCCGTCTTACTTAACCTCACCCGCGCCCGCTTTGGCGGCGCCACATTTCAATCAAATGCTGAATAAACAAGAGTTTCGCAAGTTTGCCGTGAAAGGCCAGGGCCTGAGCGGACTGGGCGTGGACCAGTACCTGAACCACGTGGAAGGCCAGGTGCGCAACGGCCTGATGCTGCCCTCGAACATGACCCGCGCCGTGATTGAGGAGCGTCCCACCAACTTCCGGGAAATTGACGTGTTCTCGCGCCTGATGGCCGACCGCATCGTGTTCCTGGGCCAGGCCGTGGACGATTACGTGGCCAACATCATCACGGCGCAGCTGCTGTTCCTGGAGTCGTCGGACGCCAAGAAGGATATTCTGCTCTACATCAACTCGCCCGGCGGCTCGGTGTATGCCGGCCTCGGCATCTATGACACCATGCAGTACGTGAACCCCGACGTGGCCACCATCTGCACCGGCCTGGCTGCCTCGATGGGTGCCGTGCTGCTGGCTGGCGGTGCCGCCAACAAACGCTCGGCCCTCCCCCACGCCCGCGTGATGATTCACCAGCCCTCGGGCGGCGCGCAAGGCCAGTCGTCGGACATCGAGATTACGGCCCGCGAAATTCTGAAGCTAAAGAAGGAGCTGTATGACATTCTGGCGCAGCACACCGGCAAAACCTACCAGGAAATCCACGACAACTCGGACCGCGACTACTGGATGCGTGCTGATGAGGCCAAAGAGTACGGCCTGATTGACGAAGTGCTGGAGAAGAAGAAAGCATAACCGCCGATTCTCGTAGATTCTGACGGCTTGCAAAAAGCCCCTGCTTTGCGGCAGGGGCTTTTTTGTTTTTGGCTTGGCAATTATTTTCCAGCGGCAGACGCCGACTTCGGGCGTGCGGGCCGACCCCTGGGCTAGGCCCAAAGCAATAAGCGAGTAAATAGCGTGCCGAACTTAGTGATTTGGTCGACGAAACGGGTTTATGCCGGCGCAGTGGCGGCCTTGGCGTCGAGCGCCGCCCATGCCCACTGCCAACCGAAACGCCATGCTAATGCCCAGTAAGCCGTAGTCGTCGAAATCGGGGTGGGCCAGCACGTAAGCCCAGGCGGTTTCTTCCGAGGCAAGCTGGGTTTCGTTCTGAATCTGGCTCAGGGCCGTGCCGGTCTGCGTTCGAAACTCGGCCAGCATGCCGTTGGACGCGTTGGGGCCAAACAGGCTCTGGAACTGCGTGCCGATTTTACCGCCGCTTCCTTCGGGGATGCCAGATTTTGGGCAAAAGGTGCAGGGCGGGCCGAAAGGTTGTAGCGGCACAAATTATTAGGGAAAGACAAGCTTACGAGACTTGCAGCGCCAGCCGGAAACGGGTAGCCGGCACGGGCGGCGCCCCGGCTTGGGGGCGCCGCACGGTGGTGTTGGTGAAGGCCCACCCCACGCCCCAGGCCGGGCCAACGGTAGACGCCAGAAAAACAAGCTGCAGGTGGGCGGCGGGCGTTTTCATCAACAGAAACAATTGCAGAAAAAGGAGAGAAAAGCGAAGTGTGAAAACTAGAATTTAACCGCTAGGCCCGCTTTGAGGTAGGTTTGGTCGTAGCCCAGCTCGGCGAAGGCACCGATGCTGGGCGTGAAGTAGTAGCGGCCGCCCACAAACAGGCCCGATGTGGCCCCGGTCGAGCCGTAGTCGGAGGTGTACGGCCCAGTGTAGTTGCTCGAATACCCCAGGTGCCGCACCCCAATGCCCACTCCCGCATAGGCGTCGAACTTCGGCGTTACGGGGTAGTGAAAGGCGCCCCGCACCATCACAATCAGGTCGGTATACTTGTCTTTAAAACCCGAATACTCGTAGCTGGCGCTTTGGTAGCCGATGATGCCGCCCACGCCCAGCACGCCTGGCCCCAGCGGAATAATGCCCCGCTCATACGACACGCTCAGGGCCGGCGACACCGAAGAATTGCCGCCGAAGACGCCCAACGCGTAGGAATAGCGGCTGCCTAGGCCCACCCCCAGGTTCACGGCGTTGGTGCCCACATCAAAGGGATTGTCGCTACTAGTAGCCGTTGCTCGGGTGGGTGGCGCCGGTGTGGGTGCCGGGGCGGGGGCTGGGGCCGGCGCGGCG
>NZ_BAAGZM010000103.1:0-10399 GCF_054778495.1 Hymenobacter agri | reverse complement strand
CGCCCGGCGCTCCGACGAAATCGCGGCCGCCCCGGTGCTGTCGGAGCACCCGGGCCACCAGGTAGACGCGGCCGACGAGGACGACGAGCCCGCAGCCGAAAAGCCCAAAAAGGCCGATAAGTCAGATAAGTCGGATAAAAAAGAAGCCTCCGCTGATGCGGAAGCTGAAACTGACAAGCCCGCCAAAGCTAAGGCTTCGAACCTGGTGAAGGCCGCGCAGGCCTATGTGACCGAGCAATTCGCCGGCATCTCGCCCAAGCTCACCTACCACGCCCTGGCTCACACCGAGGCCGTGGTGAAGGAGTGCCGCGCCCTGGCCCCCGCCGCCAGCCTTAGCCCCGACGACACCGAGGCGCTGCTCATCGCCGCCTGGTTTCACGACACCGGCTACCTCGACGTGTACGACGGCCACGAGTTTCGCAGCGCCGAGCACGCCGCCGACTGGCTGCGGCAGCAGGGCCAGCCTGCAGCTCAAATCCAGCTTGTCGAAACCCTCATCAAAGCCACGCACCGCGACTCGAAGCCCGAAACCGAGCTGGAAAAAATGCTGGTCGATGCCGACATGAGCAACCTGGCCCGCGCCGACTACCGCGCCCGCGCCGAATTGCTGCGCACCGAGTGGGAGCTGGTGCTCGACAAAACATACACCACCCAAGAGTGGGCCGAGCTGCAGCTCAACTTCATGCTGGCCCACAAATACCTGTCGGAAGTGGGCAAGGAGCGCTACAAGAAGGACCTTAAAAAGAACATTGAGGACCAGCGCGACTACCTGAAGAAGAAGGAAAAAAAAGACAAGAAGAAGACGAAGGAGAAGAGCGACACCTTCGCCGAGCCCAAGCGCGGCATCGAAACGATGTTTCGCACCATGTACTCGAACCATATGAAGCTGAGCGATATGGCCGACAAAAAGGCCAGCATGATGATTCAGCTCAATGCCGTGCTCATTTCGGTTATCATCACCTACCTGGGCGCCAAAATGGGCAAGGCCGGCGCCCTGGCCCCGCTGATGGGCAACAACCCCGTGCTGGCCATCCCGGTGAGCATTCTGCTTGTAACGGCCCTAGGCTCGGTCACGTCGGCCATCCTCTCGGCCCAGCCCGACGTAACGAGCTTCGCCTGGCTGAAAAAGAGCCCCGAAATCGCCACCAACCGCCGCGTGAACCTGTTGTTCTTCGGCCAGTTCACCAAGCTCAAGCTCGACCACTTCCAGAGCGGCATGCGCGACCTGATGCGCCAGAAAGACCTGCTCTACACCAACATGGTAACGGACATCTACTACCTCGGCGAGGTGCTCACGCGCAAATACCGGCTGCTGCGCACCAGCTACACCATTTTTCTGGTGGGCATCATCCTCACGGCGCTCTCGTTCGGCATTGCGCTGCTGTATAAGTCGTAGGTCGGCCGTGTCCGTTCTTATCTTTGCGGCATGGCTGCGTAGTTCAACGGATAGAATAGGCGTTTCCTAAACGCTTGATATGAGTTCGATTCTCGTCGCGGCTACATAGAAATTATTGGTGTAAAAAAGGCTGTTTTCAATTCGAAAACGGCCTTTTTTATTGTTTGGCATCCTGTGGTTCAGCTGCCTCCAGAATAAATTCTGTGGACAGTTTACCGTGGTCAAACTCCCAGTGATGATTGGGGCACAGCGCTACGAGATTGGTCAGGATGTTCACGTCGGCTACAAAGTCGGTGGGTTGAAAATCATTGATGGGCCTGATATGGCAAACCTCATAATGGGTAGCGTAGCCGCAAACCGCGCAAGCCTGCGGCCGGCTCGATTTGCGGTAGGCCGTGCGTGCTAAGCTGCGAATCTGGGCGGCATACTGTTGCAGCGCTTTTGCTCGAAGCTGTTGCAACGGCACCGTTTGCCAGTCCACGAAGCTGGGGTTGCAATTGTCACAAGTGATTCGCCGGGTCAGCAGTTCTGTACCGCAGTGCTTGCAGCTACGGACAATGCGCTTGCGACTGGGAAAGAGGCTTCCATTTACCCGGTTAGCGCAGGACCGGGAACAATACTTGGCATTCGTGGTGGCAGCGCCGCAGTGCAGGCAGTTATTCATGCCTCAAATTAGTAGATATTGCCGGCTCATTTCCGCCCCGCCGCAATGAAGAAACTTCTGCCCCTGCTGCTAGTCGTAGCAACTGCCGTTCGGGCCCAAAAAGCCCAGCCCGATGCAGTGTGGACACAGTTCACTAAAAAGGAAAAGGAGAACTATAAATACGGCTATAAAGACGCGGATGGTCGCATCCGAATACCGGCCCGATTCGGCAATTTTACCAATGCGCAGAAGTTTCGGCACATTATGGCCGTCAATGAAGACACGACCCAGAAACAATACTATCTGCTGAAAAATGGCCGTAAGGTGGGCCGCGACAGCGTGTACATGTTCGATTACACGTTCGACTGCGAGAGCGAAGGGAAAATCCGCTTTCAGGATTATAAAAAAGACAGGGTCGGTTTTTTCAATAACCGCGGCCAGGTTAGCATTCCGGCCATCTATAATTACGCATCTCCCTTCCATAACGGCCTGGCCTTGGTGCTGACGGGCGCCCGCCGCACCTGCTGGGGGCAAGAAGGGGGCGATACGCTGAGTTGTGAGCATTTAACATGGCAAGGAGGCCGGGAAATGTTGATTAATGAGCACAACGAAGTTGTGATGCACGACCTGGGTTTGCCCCGACCAGCGTTGCTCAACTGGTATTCGCTTAAGCTAAACGAGGCGGCCCCCGATACGGCTACCACTTATACTTTTCGCGCCGTGAACGGCGACCGATACACGTTCACGGATTATGAAAAGGAATTTACGCGGTGGTTCTACGGCGTACTCATCCCGGCCCTGAGCACCGGCGCCGCCGGCCCGGTAGCTCCGTTGTGCTACTCCGAGCTGGCCGTGTCGGGGAAACCCTTCCGCGGCTGGCAGCATGTAGAGCAGGCTGCTTTCGTGCAGAAATACTATCTGTCCGCACTGCTTCCGAAGCTGAGCAGCCTGCGCGAGGGTGCAAAAAACGTGGGTGTTTCTTCCGAAGAGCTGAATAAATTCATCTTCACCAGCCCGCGCTTTCAGGGCTTTCTTACCGACTGCGGCGAGCATGACCGGGAGAAATATCCGGCATTTAGCGTCGTCGTCACTGAAGTCGATGCAAAGGGCCAGAAGCATTACGGCCATCAGCAGCATTACGCTTTCATCCGTACCACTCAGGGCTACCGGCTTTTTAGCGTATCACTGTAGCGCCCGTAAAGTCCGCCCGCGCGGCCGCTGCTCCCTGCTTTGCGAGAGAAGGCCAGGGGTGCGGTTGCGTTATCTTGGCAGCATGAAGCAACTTCTGCTGCCCCTGCTGCCCCTGCTGCCCCTGCTGCTACTTGCCGCCCCGGCCACCTTCGCCCAGAAGCCCACCGCCCCCGAAAACCTCGTGCAGTACGCCCACCCCATCGTAGGCACCCAGAAGATGGGGCACACCTACCCTGGCGCCACGGTACCATTTGGCATGGTGCAGCTCTCGCCCGATACCGACACGCTGAGCTACGAGCAAAACGGCAAATACAACCCCGACATCTACAAGTACTGCGCGGGATATAACTACGATGATAAAACCATCGTGGGCTTCAGCCACACCCACTTCAGCGGCACCGGACACTCCGATTTGGGCGATTTTCTGCTCATGCCCACCACCGGCCCGCTGCAGCTCAACCCCGGCACCGCTGACCGGCCCCAGAGCGGCTACCGCTCGGCCTTCTCGCACCAGAACGAGGTGGCCGAGCCCGCCTACTACCGGGTGAAGCTCGACGACCACAACATCCTCGCCGAGCTCACGGCCACTACCCGCGTAGGCTTCCACCAATACACGTTTCCGGGTACCGAGCCGGCGCACATCATCCTCGATATGATGGCCGGCATCTACAACTACCCCGATAAAAACGTGTGGAGCTACGTGCGCATCGAAAACGACTCGCTGGTGACCGGCTACCGCCAAACCACCGGCTGGGGCCGCACCCGCACCGAGTACTTCGCCATGCAGTTCTCGAAGCCCTTCAAAAGCTACGGCGCCCGCAAATACGACCCCAAGGAAGCCTACCGCGGCTTCTGGGGCCGCTTCGACCAGGCCCACAACTGGCCCGAGCAGGCCGGCCGCCAGTTGCGCCTCTACTTCGACTTCGCCACCGTGGCCGGCGAGAAAATCCAGGTCAAGTTTGCCCTCTCGCCCGTAAGCATGGCCGGCGCCCTGGCCAACATGCGCGCCGAACTGCCCGGCTGGAATTTCGACCAGACCCGCCGCGCCGGCCAGCAGCTCTGGCAGCAGGAGCTGAGTAAAATCACCATCCAGACGCCCAACCGGGCCGACAAGGAGAACTTCTACACGGCCCTCTACCACGCCTGCCTCAGCCCCACCGTGTACCAGGACGCCGACGGCCAGTACCGCGGCCTCGACCAGCAAACCCACCGCGCCGAGGGCTTCGTGAACTACACCACCTTCTCGCTCTGGGACACCTTCCGCGCCCTGCACCCGCTCTTCAACCTCATTCAGCCCAGCCGCAATGCCGACATGGTACAATCCATGCTGGCCCACTACGACCAGAGCCCCGAGCACATGCTGCCCGTGTGGAGCCACCACGCCAACGAAAACTGGTGTATGAGCGGCTACCATAGCGTGTCGGTCATCGCCGATGCCGTCCTCAATGGCGCGGTGCCACCCGCCCAGGCCGAGCGCGCCCTCGCCGCCTGCGTGGCCACCGCCCGCCACGGCTGGTACGACGGCCTCGATAGCTACATGAGCCGCGGCTACGTGCCCAGCGAACGCAGCGGCACTTCCGTCTCCAACACCCTGGAGTTTGCCTATGATGACTGGTGCATTGCCCAACTTGCCCAAAAGCTTGGCCACGCGGATATCTACCAGGAGTTCAGCAAGCGCGCCGGCAACTGGCAAAACGTGTTCGACCCGCGCGCCAACGCCATGCGCCCGCGCCTGGCCAACGGCAGCTTCCGCGAAAAATTTGACGTGCTGAGCACCAACGGCCAGGGCTTCATCGAGGGCAACGCCTGGAACTACACCCTCGCCGTGCCCCACGACCCCGCCGGCCTCATTGCCCGCATGGGCGGCAACCGCCGCTTCGTGCCCCACCTCGATTCGCTCTTCACCATGCACCTGCCCGACTCGTTCTTCGCCGAAACCGAGGACATCACCCGCGAGGGCATCATCGGGGGCTACGTGCACGGCAACGAGCCCGCCCACCACGCCGCCTATCTCTACAACTACACCGACCAGCCCTGGAAAACCCAGGCCCAGGTCCGCAACATCCTCGCCCGCCAGTACCACCCCACCCCCGACGGCCTCGGCGGCAACGACGACTGCGGCCAGATGAGCGCCTGGTACCTCTTCTCGGCCCTCGGCTTCTACCCCGTCGCCCCTGGTTCGGGCCAGTACGCCCTCGGCAGCCCCCTCGTGCACGGAGCAGTCATTCACCTCGAAAACGGCCAGTCCTTCACCATCCAGGTCAAAAACCAAAGCGCCAAAAACGTCTACGTGCAGCAAGTCACCCTCAACGGGCAAAAGCTGACGCAGCCGTTTCTGGCGCAGCAGGACGTGGCGAAGGGCGGCACGCTGGTGTTTGTGATGGGGGCGCGGCCGATGCGAAAACAGTAACCTTTTGTTGTATCTCAAGAAATAAAAGATACTTATTGTCTGTCAAACCCTTTTCACTTTTGTATCTTTGAGCTATGGACTTGTTTGAGGAAATGCAGGGTGCAAAGCCATTCTTGAAGTGGGCGGGTGGCAAGCGGCAGTTGATTCCCGCCATTCAAGCAGCTTTGCCGGACAATCTGCGCCATGCGCGTGAGCTGACCTACGTCGAGCCATTCATTGGCGGCGGGGCGGTGCTATTCTGGATGCTTAAAGCCTTCCCTAATATTCGGCAGGCCATTATCAATGACATTAATCCTGACCTAGCAACCGCCTATCAGGTTATTCAGCAGCGCCCGCAGGAATTAATTAAAGTCCTGACGGCTATTCAAGAGGCTTATCACCGCCTGCCTTCCGAAATAGTCCGTCGGGCGTACTTCGAGGAGCTACGCGCCGAATTCAACACCCGGCCCTTGGAGGCGGTGCGCAACACCGCCGTGCTTATGTTCCTTAATCGGACTTGTTTCAATGGCCTCTACCGCGTCAATAGCAAAGGCGGGTTCAACGTGCCGTTTGGGCGCTACGACCAGCCGGCTATTTGCCAACCGCAAACCATTCTGGCCGATAGCCAGCTGCTGTCCCGCGTCACTATCCTGCAAGGCGATTTTGCGCAGGTCCTAGACCACGCGCCCACCAACAGCTTTTTCTATTTCGACCCGCCTTACAAGCCGCTGAGCAAGACTGCCGCTTTCAACGCTTATGCTACCGAAACCTTCGATACCACCTCGCAGGAGCGATTGGCTGCCTTCTGCCGCGAGCTAGATGCACGAGGAAGCCAGTGGCTCTTGAGTAACTCGGACCCGCAAAACACTGATGCCGCCGATTCTTATTTTGATGATTTGTATGCCGATTTCACCATCCGGCGAATTCAGGCCAAGCGGCATATCAATTCCAAAGCAGAGGGCCGAGGCAAGATAAGTGAACTATTGATTAGCAACTATGCGGCAGCGCTGGAAGCGCAATTTGCCTAATCCCGCTGGCTCGCACCCACTCACAACCCTAATTCTTCCAGCGGAATTTCCTTGAAGAAATAGCGACAGCCTACTTCCTCAATGTATTCTAGCACATCGCGGTAAGAAGGGTCCAGAAACCAGTCGTTCAGCAGGTAATAGAATTCCACGCGCAGGCCCAACGGTGCTACCAGCTTTTCGTATTGCCGTTTTTTGAAATGGCAAGTCTGCAGCTTCTCATCTACCGAGCCCGAACCGGCCTGGAATTTCTTCTCGATGATATACAGCGTACCGCCGACCAAAACGGCTCCATCGGGCAACAGCCGTTTGCTTACCAGTTGCGTGTAATCGATGCCCCGAGCCGCCAGCAGATTTTTGTAGAGCTTGTTTTTCTCAAACAACACGCCCACCGGCAACGTCGTAGCCCGGTCCACCACGGTATCGCCGTGTAGCGCATAGCGTGGATGTTCCAAGAATGCATCACGTAATTCCGTACTGCGTTCAAATTCTAGGCCGTTGCGGTTAGTATTAGCACCACCGCCAGAGGTATTAAAGGGACGTATCAAGAACTGTTTCGTAACGAGTGAAAAATTCCGGCAACGAAACACCCAACGTCCGGCATAAAGTCAAGATGTTGAGCAGTGATGGATTTCGTTCACCGCGCTCTATTTGACCAATGTAAGTACGGTGAAAGCCACATCGGCTAGCCAGTTCTTCCTGCGAAAGATGCTGCTCGGTACGCCAATGGCGCACCTCTTGCCCAAATGCTTTTAGTGTTTGTTCCCGCACCCTCAAAACACGCTACTTATTGTCGGCACAACAACCGACAATAAGTAGCATTTTATATCTTGGTTTGATTTAAGATTTGCGAACAGCTACTATTGGGACCGTTTTAGTTAACCTCCTTCAAATGAGCTACGATAAAGCGATTGCTGACTTACACACCGTTTTCAAGTATCACGGCTTCGAGCAATTGTTATCAAGGAAGGAACAGAAGGCCCACCCAGTACATCGGTGCGCAAGCGGTGCAGAACTTACCGTACACTTCCCAGGCTACAAAGCTCAGCTAAACCCTTTCCGGCCTGATTACCGCGTCGATATCACCAAGCCTGGGCAAGCAAGTATTCCTCTTTCTCATGCGAACCTTATTGTTGATATATACAACAAGGTTGTAAACGGTAACATGAATCCTGATGCGTTGCAGCAAGCCTTACTTGAACAACTGTGCGACTGTGGTATCGACTACGAGGCTCTAGCTATTCGTTTGCCCTACGCATCCACTCCGCCCCCTGATGCATTGCTCGATTATGCTCAGGCAGCCCACAATGGCAAGCCATACAGAAGAGAAGGCAACTCCGCCGACCTGACAATTGAAGAACTTTTCAGCTCGATTAAGTGGATTTCAATTCAAGAAGATTTCAATTACCCAATGCCTAGATTTCAAGGCCGTAAAATGCCTTATACCCGGTACATCGAAGCGATTTACGTTGCCAAGCACAAGGAAAGCCAGCACTCCCTAGACGAGGTAATTCAACGTGCCCTTTCCCATAGCCGCCCGTTTCCTTGGGGGGAAATGAATGCCTTGAACGTTGCTACCAGTGCAATTACTAGGCATGCCGCCCGGTAGGGGCAATGGGATTATTCATTCCACTCCGCTAAGTATTGTCAAAAAGCCGCCCGCTCCCCAACCGGAAGCGGGCGGCTTCATTTCCAATCCTGCCGAAACTTACGCCGCGGCCAGTTTCCCCTTGCCGCTGCCGCCGCCGGAGTTGATGATTTTGCGGGCCTGCGTGTAGCCGTCGTAGAGCGGGCGCTCGAGCAGCTTGAAGGCTTTCATGTCTTCGTCGAGGGTGCGGAGCTCGTCCATCAGGTCGGCGAGCAGGTCTTCCAAAACACCCCCGCCGCCCGCCAAAACACCTGCTTCCCTCACCAAAATACCTCCGACCCTCAGTAAAACACGTCCCACTATCTCCAAAACAGCCCCCGCTTTCGTTCCAACACCCGCCGCTTTCCCCAACACCCCCTCCGCCACCCACCACACACCCGCTGCCTACGGCAATACCCCCACCACCCACGCAAAAGCCCCGCCGGCCCGCCCCCGCGCGGGGAGCAGCCCGACGGGGCTTCCGGGGTGCCGCAGCTGCGGCCGTTACTTTTTGCGCGTCAGCAGGTAGGTGAGGCCGGCTGCCAGCAGGGCCGATACCAGGATTTTCTGCGTCGTGGTCAGGTCGTCGAAGGCATCAGCCACCTTCTCGCCGGCCTTTTTCACGCCCGACGGCGTGTAGTCGAGCACCGCGTCTTTGGCATCGCCCGCTTTGTCGAACAGCGCCGACTTGGCATCGGCCGCCTTGTCGAACAGCTTTGACTTCACGTCGGCGGCTTTATCGAGCAGGTCGTCCTTCAGGTCGGCGGCTTTGCTGAGCAGGCTGTCCTTGGCGTCGGCGGCTTTGTCGAGCAGGTCGTGGGCCTTGTCGGTGGTGGTTTCGGCAGCGTGGTCGAGCACGTCTTTGGCTTTATCGGTAGCGTCGTGGATGGATTCGGACAGGTTCATGGTTGTAATGGTATGGTTGAGTTTATCGCTCCTTACGGCAAGGCCGGCCCGCACGTTCACAATTCTTTACCAATCCCAATGCCCAGCTCTCCAATGTCCGGTGAGGATAGTAAGGAACGCAGCATGACGGGCTGCGCCAACACTCAACCCGACCCACTCCCTAACCAAAAAATAACCTCTGCCCTCACCCCACCCGCCGCCGCCACCGTAAAACGCCCAAACCCAACCCGACCCCGATTTGAAGACGCTTTCCCGCGACCTGAGCTGGCTCCGTTTCAACGCCCGCGTGCTGCAAGAAGCCCAGAGCCCCACCGTGCCGCTGCTTGAGCGGCTCAAATTCCTGGCCATTTTCAGCAGCAACCTCGACGAGTTTTTCAAGGTGCGCGTGGCCACCCTGCGCCGCCTGGCCAAGCTCAAAAAGAAAACTCGCGCCCGCCTCGGCGAAAGCCCCCGCCGCGTGCTCAAGGAAGTGCTGGCCGAAGTGGGCCGCCAGCAGCAGGAGTTCGGCCGCACCTTCCGCGAGGAGCTGCTGCCCGCCCTCAACGCCGCCCACATCCACCTGCTCTCGGAGGCCGAGCTCACCGACCAGCAGCGCGACTGGACGGCCCGCTACTTCGAACAACATGTGCGCGACCTGCTCTCGCCCGTCGTGCTCGACGACGACCTGCACCACCTCTTCCTCAAGGACCAAACCGTTTACCTGCTCTTCCACCTCACCCAGCCCGTGGCCAAGACCAAAAAGGCCGAGGCCGAGCGCGTGCTCATCATGGAGCTGCCCACCAAGCGCCACGGTGGCCGCTTCGTGCGCCTACCCGACGAGGGCGAGGAGCACTACGTCCTCTTCCTCGACGACGTTATCCGGGTAGGGGCGGCCGCGCTGTTTCCGCAGTACCAGCACGTGGCCGTGCACGCCGTGAAGCTCTCGC
The DNA here is from genome assembly GCF_054778495.1 of Hymenobacter agri. Taxonomy (NCBI): domain Bacteria; kingdom Pseudomonadati; phylum Bacteroidota; class Cytophagia; order Cytophagales; family Hymenobacteraceae; genus Hymenobacter; species Hymenobacter agri. The sequence goes on along the minus strand of NZ_BAAGZM010000103.1, from coordinate 296 downwards.
GCGATGCCGAATTAGACATCGAAGAAGAAGTATCGGGCGACCTCATGGAGAAAATCCGCAGCAGCCTCGCCAAGCGTGCCACCGGCTACCCCGCCCGCCTGCTCTACGACCCCGCCATGCCCGCCGAGGCCCTGCGCGCCCTCAAGCAGAAAACCGGCATCACCGACGAAGCCCTCGTGGAGGGCAGCCGCTACCACAACTTCCGCGACTTCTTCGGCTTCCCTGACTTCGGCAACGATGCCTTCCGCTACCCGCCCCGCCCGGCCCTGCCGCACCCCAGCCTGCCCAGCCGCGGC
>NZ_BAAGZM010000102.1:0-10431 GCF_054778495.1 Hymenobacter agri | reverse complement strand
GGGCGCGCAGGGCCTCCCCGGTGCGCAGGCTGAAGCAGGCGTGATGCCAGGGGCAGCGTACGGTCTCGCCGTCGAGCAGGCCCTTTTCGAGCGGCGCGCCCAGGTGACTGCACTTGGCCGAGATGGCGAATATTTCGGCACCGCGCCGGGTCAGCAGCACGGGCTCGCCTTGGGCATGGCCGGTAGTCATGCCGCCATCGGGCAGGTCGGCGAGCGGGATACCGTCGGTGAGTAGGTCGGGGCCGGTGAGCGGGTGCGTCTTGGAATCGGGCATGGCAAGCGGGAAGTAAGGTGGAGCTTGCGCATACGGCGATTTTGGGCTTTTAGTGGAGTAGCGCGAACTTTGCAGTTCGCGTATTCTGCGCCCTTTGGGTTTCGTTCCGGTACACGAACGGCAGATTCTACGCTACTAGATGTGTGCGCCAGCAACTGAGCTACTGCTGTTTCTACCAGCTTTTACTTAACCCCTTTGGCCATGCAATCCATTAAACCCATCCGCTCCGAAGCCGATTACCGCCAAGCGCTGGCGCATATCGCGCACGTCATAGCAACATCTACATATTCATAATATGAACCATCACGAATTTGCTCATCAGATAGCACAAACAGCTCCCAATCATTCCGATTTGATAGCCTTGGGTATAAAAGATGCCTCAGCAGCAGAAATGATTGCGCAATATCATGTTCAGCCAAGAGGAAGCCAACTTGAACTCTCTTTTTTGGGACACGATGTCGTCATTGAGTTTATCAAAATCTATGATGTTTCCGATTTAGAAATTGGGATGGTTGATTTTCTAGCTACTCCCCTTTACTATGGCGATTATGTGCAATTTGCCAAAGTAGAACTTGACCCGATGTTCATCTCAATAGGTGGTGAAGTTGTAGTTAACGACTGGCAACGCCCCGACCATGTAATGTGGCATTGTGCTATGGATGGCGAACATTTATTTGACGCGCTGGTCATTACAAGTCAATTCTTGGTGCTCACGATGTTGAATGATGACATTTATAACGATGAAACACTCGCGCTATCGGTAGCAGCGACAGCCGCTACAGCCGCTGGTGGCGAGAAATATGTATCGTTTTATCAGATGTTGCTGGGCGTTTAGCAAGACTTTCGGCCACTCATTTCCCCTTTTCGTTGTTACCCCTCACAACGAACCCAACCCGCTTTCTTTTGTCCGACCTCACTTTCACCCCCTCCGACCCCTACGCCCTCGAAAAAGAGCTGCGCCACGTCCAATCTCTGATGAAGCTAGAGCAGCAGGAGGACTTGGAGCAATTCAAGCTCAAAAACGCCAAGGCCAGCATCCAGGAGCGGCAGCAGCGCGGCCTCACCTGGTACCCCGTCACCATCAGCAAGGAAGACATCGGCTTCGGCGGCAAGCTGGTGCTGGAACTGGAGCGGCCCGCCGGGCAGCAGGGCCTGCACCTGTTTCAGGTGGGCAAAAACGCCTCGCTGTTTGGCAACGTGCCCGGCCGCGCGGCCACCGACCGGCCCACCCTCAGCGGCGTGATTACCAGCGTACGGCGGAACAAGCTCACCCTGGCCACCACCAAGGAAGACCTGCCTGACTGGGCCCTCGAAGGCCATAAAATGGGCATCGACCTCACTTTCGACGAGGTGAGCTACCGCGAGATGGACTACGCCCTGGGCAAGGTGATGGGCGCCTACGGCGACCGCCTGGCCGAGCTGCGCGACACCATTCTGGGGGCCCGCGAGGCTCGGTTCCGCGAAGAAAAGGCCACCGATTTGTTCTACCCCAGCCCACTGAATGAGTCGCAGCTGGCGGCCGTGCGCCACGTGCTGGCCGCCAAGGACGTAGCCATCATCCACGGCCCGCCCGGCACCGGCAAAACCACCACGCTGGTCCAGGCCATTCTGGAAACCATCCGGCGCGAGCGGCGCGTGCTGGTGTGCGCCCCGAGCAACACGGCCGTGGACTTGCTCACCGAAAAGCTGGCCGAGCGCGGCGTCAACGTCATCCGCATGGGCAACCCCTCGCGGGTTTCCGACCTGCTGCTGGAGCACACGCTCGATGCGCAGGTGATGAACCACAAGAGCTACAACGAGATGCGCTCGATGCGCCAGACGGCCGACCAGTACCGCGAGCAGGCCGGCAAGTACGTGCGCAACTTCGGCTATGAGGAGCAGCAGCACCGCCGACATCTCAAGGAAGAAGCGCGCATGCTCTTCCAGCAAGCCGACGACCTGGAACGCTACATCACCGAGGACTTGCTTGAATCGGTGCAGGTAATCACCTGCACGCTGGTGGGGGCCAGCAACCGCAACATCCGCCACCTCACCTACGAAACGGTGTTCATCGACGAAGCAGCCCAGGCCCTGGAGCCGGGCTGTTGGATTCCGATTGCCAAGGCCAACCGCGTGGTGCTGGCCGGCGACCACCACCAGCTGCCGCCCACCGTGAAAAGCGAAAAGGCCGGCGCCCTGCGCGAAACGCTGTTCGAGAAGTGCATCAAGCGCCAGCCGGCCACGGCCCGCATGCTCACGGTGCAGTACCGCATGCACGAGCAAATCATGCAGTTCAGCTCCGACCAGTTCTACGATGGCCAGCTCGAAGCCTACGCTACCGTGGCCCACGCCGGCCTCGATGCCTACGACCTCAAATTCGCGCCCGACCTGCCCGTGGAGTTCCTCGACACGGCCGGCTTCGGCTTCCAGGAAATCACCATCCCCGAGAGCCGCTCCACCGCCAACCCCGAGGAAGCCGACCTGCTGCTCAAGCGCCTCGCCCAGCTCCTCGAGCCCTACGACCCCGCCGACCACGAAGACGACCCGCTCAGCATCGGCGTCATTGCCCCCTACCGCGCCCAAATCAACTATCTGAAAGACGCCATCGAGGAAAACGACGAGCTCAGCGGCTTCATGCTGCACCGCCAGCTCAGCGTGGGCACCGTGGATTCGTTTCAGGGCCAGGAACGCGACATCATCGCCATCACCCTCACCCGCAGCAACAACCACGGCGAAATCGGCTTCCTCAGCGACATCCGCCGCATGAACGTGGGCATGACCCGCGCCCGCAAAAAGCTGCTGCTCGTGGGTGATTCTTCGACGCTCAGTGCCCACCCCTTCTTCAAGGCACTAATTGAGTACGTGGAGCAGGTTGGCGGCTACCGCACGGCTTGGGAGTTGCAGGATTAATTGCCAACTTGTGTCCGCAATCAATATATTTTCTATTGCGACTCACTCATGTCTCAATTCCTGACCGTTGCTTGCTTAGCTGCTGTCTTTTACAGCCAGAAACCATCCACTCCAAAAGAGCCTTGGGTAGCCAAAGATGTATTGATTCTGCAAAGTACAAAGGATTATAAAGCGGCGCTGGCGACTGCCCGCCAAGCTGCAACACGACTTCACGCAACGCTAAATCTGGAAGGCTACCTTCCTAATGCACAAGCGGGACTGACCATGAGCCGTGCTGATTGCGCTGCAAATGGCTTTGATTATCCGGCCTACGTGGCCCGAGGGCGTGAAAATGAGGAAGCGCCATTTGTTTCCATCGAGTTTTCCAATGGCTACAATGGATTTGTCAAAGGCTATTACCTGGTGATTGCCGGAGTTAGTGAGCCAGGGAGCCGGCAAGTGCGTCAAACCGAAACATTGGCAAAGCAATGGTATCCTACTGCTTACCTGAAACAAACGCAGGTTTGGCTAGGCTGCATTCATTGAGAGGTAACAGTAGCAAACAAGCACAAAAAAGAGGCGTGGAAATAATTTCCACGCCTCTTGCATTTTCACAACCACTAACAGAAATAAGCAAGCTAGTACGTAGCTTAAATGCTGCCTTTGCCGGCTGGCTTACTGATATTACCGCCCACCGGGCGGGCAGTTCTCCTTCAGGAACTTGGTATACGTCGCGGCCAGGTGCCGGCTCGTGCCCTCGCCTTCCGAGATGCCGTGGGTGCGGTTGGGATAGGCCATGAGCTGGAAGGTTTTGCCGTTTTTCACCAGCTCGTTTATCATCTGCTCGGCGTTGTTGTAGTGCACGTTGTCGTCGCCGGTGCCGTGGATGAGCAGCAGGTTGCCGCGCAGGTTTTTGGCGTGGGAAAGCGGCGAGTTGTCGACAAAGAAGTTCTTGTCTTCGGGCAGCAGGCCCATGTAGCGCTCCTGGTAGATGTTGTCGTAGTTCAGCTGGTTATCGACGGCCGCGATGCTGATGCCGGTTTTGTAAATCTGCGGGTACTGGAACAATAGGTTCAGCGTGCTGGAGCCACCACCGCTCCAGCCCCACACGGCCACGCGGCTGGTATCGACCCAGTTATTTTTGAGCACTTCCCTGGCGCCCATGGCCTGGTCGCGGATGTTGAGCGCGCCGATGTTGTGGTAGATGGCCTTGCGGAACTCGCGGCCGCGTGGGGCCGGGGCGCCGCGGTTGTCGAGCGAGGCGTAGATGTAGCCGTCGTCGGCCATGCTGCCCTGGTAGAGGCGGTTGAAGCCCGTGCCGAAGTTGTCGGTCACGGTCTGGCTGGCGGGCTCGCCGTACACCATGAACACGATGGGGTATTTCTTGGCGGGGTCGAAGTTGGTGGGCTTCACCATCCAGCCGTCCAGCGTCACGCCGTCAGCGGTTTTCACCTGGAAAAACTCGGTTTTGGGCAGCTTGATGGCTTTCGCCTGCGCCGGCACGTCGCCGCCGCTCAGGCGCTTGTGGTCGGGCAGGGCCACCACGTCCGACACCGGGTAGCTGCTGGCGCTGGCGTAGCGGTGCAGGGCCACCTTGCCGTTGGGCGACACCTCGTAGGTGTTGGTGCCGCTGAGGGTGGCGGGCGTCACGCGCTCGGCCTTGCCGCCTTTCAGCGGCACTTTGTAGAGGTAGCGCTGGGTGGCGTTGGTGGGCGAGGCCAGGAAATAGATGGTGCCCGTGGCTTCGCTGATGCCCTCCACGCTCACCACGTCGTAGTTGCCGGGCGTGAGCAGCTTGGCCTTGCCGCTGCGGTCAATCTGGTAGAGGTGGCGCCAGCCGTCTCGCTCGCTGGCCCACACGAAGCTTTTGCCGTCTTTCAGCCAGTCCCAGCCTATGGGCTGGTCTTTGGCTTCCACCCAGGCCTTGTCGGTATCGGTGTAAATGGTTTTGGTGGCGCCGGTGGCGGTGGTGCACAGCATCAGCTTGCTCTCGTTCTGCCGGCGGTTCAGCTGCTGGACAATCAGCTCGTTGGGGCCGGCCCACTCCATGCGCGGGATGTAGTGCTGCACGGCGTCGCCGGGTACGTCCATCCACTTCGTCTCGCCGCCGCCCACGGCCACTACGCCCACGCGGCAGCGGCTGGGGTCTTCGCCCACCACGGGGTACTCCACCGGCACCGTGAACGGATAGAGTGCGTCCGTGGTGTTCAGCATCAGGTAATTGCGCGTCTTGTTGGCATCGAGCTGCCAGTAGGCCAGGTGCTGCCCATCGGGGCTCCAGCGGAAGCCGTCGCGGCAGTCCAGCTCCTCCTCGTACACCCAGTCGAAGGTGCCGTTGATAAGCTTGTCGGTGCCGTCGGTGGTGAGCTGGGTGATGGCGTGGTCGGCCAGGTTTTCTACGTACAGGTTGTGGCCGCTCACGTAGGCCACCTTGCTTCCATCGGGCGAAAACTTGGCGAACATCAGCGACGACTCCGGCCGGCCCTTGCCCAGCTGCGTGAGCTGCCTGGTGTCCATATCATACACCCAGTAGTCGCCGCGGGTGTCGTAGCGCCACACTTTTTTAGTGTTGGCATTAAGCAGGATGCGGCGGCCGTCGTCGGACAGCGCCACCCGACGTACGCCCAGCGGGGCCGCCACACCGGCGGGCGTGAGCTGGCGCTTGCTGAGCAGCGTGCGCGTCTGGCCCGGCTGGCGAATGTCGAGTTGCACGATGGAGTCGCGGCGAACCTCAAGGTAGCCGTAGCCATCCTTGGTCCATTGGGTGCCGGCGTTCTGGGCCCAGGCCGAAGCCGTGAGCAGCGTAAATGCCCCGGCAAGGGCAGCCCGGTGGGCAGTAAATTGAATCATACCGAAAAAGACTGCGCGCAAAAGCGAATGGTTGCAGCCCCAAAGCTACCCGGTTTTCCAACGAAAAATCCCCGCCGACACTTGCCGACGGGGATTAGAATCTGCTAACGATGTAGAGACGCATACCTGCGTCTTGTCGTTGAACAATAACGCTTGCACGACAATGCAGCGCGCACGACGAGACGCAAATATGCGTCTCTACAACGTTCTGGCGTTACGGCAAGTCAATTACCGACATGGTATGCGGGGCATCCGACTTGGTATTGGCGAAGTGCTTCACCGGGTGGTCGAAATCGGAGATGTAGAGGCGCTTGCCTTTCAGCAGCACCTCGGCGGGCTGGTCGAGCTTGCCGCCGGTGCCGTCGGTGTCGGGGTTCTGGGCCAGGGTGGTCACTTTATTGCCGTTGCGCAAGTCCACGATTTCGATGGCGTTTTCGCGCGAGTTGCAGAGGTACATCTTGTCGGTAGCGCGGTCAATCACGAGGCCGTCGACGCAGGGAATCTGCTTGCCGGTCAGCGTCAGCGTTTCCTGCTTGGCCAGGCTGCCGTCGGGCTTCAGCGACACGCGGTAGAGCTTGCCGTCGCCGAAGCTGCCGGTATAGAAGTTGCCCTTACTGTCGTAATCCAGCCCGTCGGCGCCGTTGTCGACACCGGTTTCGTTCACCGTCGTCGTGAACATGGCCAGCACGTGCGGGTCTTGGGTTTTGGGCTTGAGGTGCACGGTGCCCTTGCTCAGCTCGGCCAGCGAAAACTTCAGGATGGCGCTGCCCTTGTCGTTGTCGGGCAGGTCCCACTGGCTGTCGGTCACGTACAGGGTATTGCCCTTCCACACCACGGCGTTGGCCAGCGCGAAGTTGTCGACCACGGTGCTGATGGCGCCGGGCTTGCCGTTCTTCACTTCCACCCGCATCAGGCGCGATTTGAAATCCTTGCTGTTTTCGTACTGGTTTTCGGCGTAGTACAGGTTGCCGTCGGGCCCGAAGGCCAGGTCCATGGGTGCGGCCTTTTTGGTGGTGGGCTCCACGGGCAGGTTGGTGGCGTAGGGCTTGATGGTGGTGCCGTCAATCTCCATCAACGAGGCCGGCTGGCTGTTGTCGGCCAGGTTGGGCACCGACAGGATGAGGTGGCCGTTGGGGGCCAGCGCCAGGCCGTCGGGGGTATTGTGGGCGTCGTCGAGGGTGAGGAGCAGCTGCGGGCTGCCGATGGTGGGCACCGAGCCGGCGGGCAGGCCCATGGTATCGGCCGCGGCGGTGGTTTTGGCGGTGGAGTCGGTTTTCACCACGGCTTCTTTGGCCACGGCTTCGTCCTGGGTTTTGGGTGGGTTCGACTGGCAGGCCGCCAGCAGCGTGCCGCCTACCAGCAGCGGCAGCAGCTGGCGCACAGGTTTGGAGATGGAGTGCATGAGGAAAAAGAATAGGTTCAGGTTCGAATAGGCTGATTCCTAACGGCCGTCCGGGTGCAGGGTTTCGCCAGCTGGGTGGCACAGCGTGTGGGCATTGGGGCAACGGCCGGCCTTTTCCGGCAAGCTTGCGTACCTATCTTGCCAAAAATTCTCTCACACCACCCTCTAAACCCTGCGGCCGCCCCAACCGGCCCTTCCCTCCTGCCCATGGCTGCAATCAGCAACAACAAAGTGGTCACCATCACCTACGACCTCAGCGTGACCGACGAAAACCAGGACAAAGTATTGGTCGAGTCGGCCGAAGCCGATGCGCCCATGGTGTTCCTGTTCGGCCACAGCGGCCTGCCCGAAGAGTTCGAATCGCAGCTCAACGGCAAAAACCCCGGCGACTCGTTCGAATTCAGCCTCACGCCCGACCAGGCCTACGGCGAGTACGACGAGCAGGCGCTGGTCGAAATCCCCAAAGAGGTATTCCTCATCGACGGCAAGCTCGACACCGAAATGCTGCAGCCCGGCAACTTCCTGCCCATGGCCGACAACGAAGGCAACCACATGCAAGCCAAGGTGGTAAGCATCGGCGACTCGGCCGTGCAGATGGACTTCAACCACCCGCTGGCCGGCATGGTGATGCACTTCAACGGCAAGGTGCAGGACGTGCGCGACGCCACCGCCGAAGAGCTGGCCCACGGCCACGTGCACGGCGAAGGCGGCCACCACCACTAAGCCACCAGCTGCTAAACGAAGCGCGCGGGAGCGGCTTGCCAGTGGGCGGGCCGCTCCCGCGTTGCGTTTAGGGCCGTCGGGTTGTAGGTTTACGCAGGTGCTTTCGCCGTTTTTCTACCTGCTGGCTCATGAATTCTGTTTCCGTTATCGGTGGCGTGGCGGCCCTGCTCACCACGGTGGCCTACGTGCCCCAAGCCTACAAAACCATCAAAACGCGTTCCACGGCCAGCCTGTCGCTGCCTACCTATATCATGCTGTTCATGGGCACCTGCCTGTGGCTGGCCTACGGCATCATGCTCGGCGACTGGTCCATCATCTTTACCAACCTGGTGTGCGGCCTGCTAGGCAGCGTCATTCTGTATCTGAAGCTGATTGAGAAGCCCGGCACAGATGCCCGGACAGACGGTTAAATCTGATGCAAGCGTGAACACAATCGTCTGTCATCCTGAGCGCAGCGGAGGAACTTATCACGTCTGACCGTCCGGCCAGAACGATGTAGAGACGCGACACTTCGCGTCTCCGTTACCGCGCCACTCGGTTGACATTCGGGCGTCATCGTTCGACGACGAGACGCGAAGTGTCGCGTCTCTACATCGTTCTGCTCCTTCACCCTTCCAGAAGCCGCGCCAACTCAGCGCCCGCATGCTGCTGAAGCTGCGGAAAGAACTCGCGGAAATCGGCTTCATAGTCGGCATAATTCGCCAGCAGCTCAGTTGCCGCCGTTTCCATACCCGAGCCGGCGGTGGCGCGGCGGCTGAGGCCGCCGAGGGCGCGGGCAATGCCTTCGGGCTGCGCGTAGCCCAGCAGCCAGTTGTGCTGCACCATGTAAAACAGCATCTGCTGCACGCGGGGCGGCATTTCGGCCTCGCGCGCCTGCAGCAGGGCATACACGCGACGGGTGAAATCGGGCAGGTTTTCGGGTGAAAATCCGGCGAAATCCCGGGCTAGGAAATGGTCGAGAAACATGTCCGAAATTACACCGGCGTACTTGCCGTAGCCGGCGGCGCGCAGACGCTGGGTGCTGCGCCGCACCACGGGGTGCTGGTCGGTATAGGTATCGATAGCCCGGTGCAGGCGGATGCCGGCCTGCACCGCGGGCGGGTAGTTTTCGACTTGCCGGCCGGGCACCGAGTCGGCAATGAAATTGCCTACGAGCACGTCGGTATACGTCGGCGCATCGGCCGGGCCGGACAGGAAAAGGTGGGCCAGAAAATTCATTGCGGGCGGCAAGGTACGGGCCTGGGCAGGTTTTTATTCAACCCCGGCCGGCTGCCTGCCGTAAGCTCAGGGGTCGGCAGCCCAAAACGGCACCGGCCTGTTCTTTCACCTCTCCAACTCCCCTTCCCATGTCCGATAAGTCGCCCGTCACGCACGACCTGACCCAGCTGTTCGATAAAATCAAAGAAGTGCGCATGGCCATGCTCACCACTACCGATGAGCACGGCAGCCTGCACAGCCGCCCTATGGCCACCATCAAGCCCGGCGAAGACCAGGCCCTGTATTTCCTCACCGACTCGGAGTCGGCCAAGGTGTACGAAATCAAAAAAGACAGCCAGGTAAACCTGAGCTACTCCGACCCGGGCAGCAATATCTACGCCTCGGTATCGGGCACGGCCAACACCTACCGCGACCAAGCCAAAATCGACGAGCTGTGGAGCGAGCCCATGCGCGGCTGGTTCCCCAAGGGCAAGGAAGACCCGCACATCATGATTCTCAAGGTTAGCATTGAGAAGGCTGAATACTGGGATTCGCCCAGCAGCCTGCTGGTGCAGGCCTACGCCTACGCCCGTGCCGTGATTACCGGCGAGCGCAGTAAAGACGACGACGTGAACCAGCACGCTCAGGTGCAGGTGAAATAAGACGCTGCCCCGCATTTGCGAAAGGCCGGAAGCAATTCCGGCCTTTTTTTGTTGCCTGAAACCCCGCCGCCCGATTTCCGCCGCGCTTTACCGTTCGCATGCCGCTTACCACCCTCACCGTTGTTACCCTCAAGCCCGGCCACCGCCGCTGGGCCCTGGCCCAGATGGGCACCGCGCCCGCGCAGCTCAAGCGCGTGGCGGGCCTGCGCTTTCATAAGCTGATGGGCAGCGGCGCGGCCAACGGCTTCGGCTTCTGGCCCAACCTCGACCGCTACGGCTTCATGGCGGTGTGGGACGATGCCGCGGCGGCACAGGCCTTTTTTACCCAGCATCCGCTCTGGGATAATTACAGCACCCGCAGCGCCGAGCAATGGACCGTGCACCTGGCCCCCACCAAAGCCCAGGGCCTGTGGGACGGGCAAGCGCCGTTTGCCCCGGCACCCGCGGCCGCGGCC